>QHOP01000423.1 GCA_003219345.1 Verrucomicrobiota bacterium | reverse complement strand
CAAAAACAGGCTCGCCGTCCTCACCTCCGCTTTTGAATTGTTGAAAAAGCAGTGTAAGATAATGCTCGCCGGTGGAGGAGTCCTCACCATTGGGCAGAGGTAGAACCGCGCGCCGTTTTCTTCGCCTTCCCGGTCGCGCGCGAGGCTGTGTGAAAAATCAGCGAAAGAACTTCGCTCCAGTGATTTTTCGGCCTAGCCATCACGGAGGCAACCACGCGCTATCGGCCGCATACATAATGTAAAACCAGTGACTCACAAATCAACGTGACCCACCATCCCTTGCTCCAACCAATCATGCTTGCCGGCCAAGGTGTCCTGTGCCAGCCGATAACCCTGGCGGTCCGCATTGTGACGGAGGCCATGGAAGTTCCGTCCGATGCGCAGGCGGGAGGATCGACAGAAATAATCGACCAGTGCGAGCAATTCATCTGCATTCGCGCCGCGACCGATTAAGGCATCGGCTCGGGTGCAGGCGGCTGTGATGGCGAATATTTCCGTGCCAATGTCAACGAACCGGCCGAGCAAAACCTGCTGGCGTTCGAGCTTCGGGCCATAAACCAGCATGGCGTGGAAAAGCTTTCGCGCCAGCCGGCGGCTTGTGCGCGCCGCGTAACGCAGATTCCGCCGCAAGATCGGATGAACCTTGAACTTAGAACGTTGAACATTGAACCGCGGCAGGAACTGCTTCGGATACCACATTGCGTAGAACAAACCCGCCTTAAACGCCGCTTTCAAACGCTCGGCCAGCGGAAGCTGCGAATTCAAAACCGGCGCGGCGATTTTCAGGTGCGGGTCCAGCGCCTCGCGGGCGATAAACAAACGCATAATCTCACTGGAGCCTTCAAAAATCGTGTTGATACGGCTGTCGCGAAAGAAACGCTCCACAGGCACCCGCTCTTCGCCGCGCGTTTTCAATGAGTCAGCCGTCTCGTAGCCGCGTCCGCCGCGGATTTGCATCGTGTCATTAACGATTTCCCACGCCACCTCGCTGCCCCAGAGCTTGCACATTGCGGCCTCAAGCCGAATGTCTGCCTTCTTGTCGCGGTCAACCAGGCTGGCGCTATAAAGTGTCATCGCCTCCATCGCAAACGTGTTTGCCGCCATGCGGGCGATCTTGTCCGCAATGGCCGCATGTTTGCCGATCGGCGCGCCCCATTGCACCCGCTCATTAGCCCATTTTTTGACGATCTCCAAACAACGCTTCGCGAGCCCGACGCAACCAGCAGGCAAAGTGAGTCGCCCGGTATTGAGCGTCGAAAGCGCCACGCGCAGACCCTTGCCTTCGGCCAGCAAAATGTTCTCGCGCGGCACGCGAACGTTGTTGAAACGGACCACGCCGTTGTAAAGGGCGCGCAAACCCATGAACCGGCAGCGCTGGACGACCTCCACACCCGGAGTGTCCATCTCGACAATGAACGCGGTGATCTGGTCTTTCGGTTTGCCGTTGACCATTTTCGCCGGTGTCCTGGCCATGACGACGATGACTCCGGCCTTCGTGCCGTTCGTGCACCAAAGTTTTTCGCCATTGAGGAAAAAATGCTTTCCGTCTGGCGTCGGCTCGGCGTGCGTCTGCATTTTCGCCGGGTCCGAACCGACCCCTGCCTCGGTGAGGGCGAATGCCGAAATCTCCCCCTTCGCGACGCGCGGCAGGAATCTTCGCTTCTGTTCTTCGTTGCCAAAAAGGATGAGCGGCTGCGGGACGCCGATGGATTGATGCGCGGAAATCAGCGCCGTGAGATTGCCGCAATAACCGCCCAGCAGGATCGCGGCGCGGCAGTAGTTGGTTTGCGAGAGACCCAGCCCGCCGTAGCCAGGCGAAATCTTGATGCCGAACGCGCCCATTCCGGCGAGTTCCTTAATGACTTCAGGCGGGATTTCACCCGTTTGATCGATTTCATCGGGGTCAACCTTTTCGCGCAAAAATCCTTCGAGCCGCTGCAGAAAAGCGTCTCCCTGGTCGCGGTCTTCGGGCTTCTGAACTGGAAAAGGACGAATCGCTCCCAAATCGAAGCGTCCCATGAACAGGCCGCCCCCGAAACTCCCCCGTTCGGCGGCGGCGTCGCGCGCGGCCTCAGTCAACTCCAACGCCGCCCGCTGACCGGCCGACATCTTTGAAGTGTCAATGACCGCTCCCTGCTCTTCGGTGGCGTCTTTCACCTCCGGGTCCTTCGGAACGGTGTTGGTGCTATCCATCAACGGTCTCCTTTCTCTGCATAGAATCTCCTCCCGTCATCCGCCATGCGCTGCAGCAAAGCGAACGGCGCGAAATACGCACCGCCTGAATCCACGAGGCGTTTCATTTCCCCAACAACCTTCTCCGCGCCGCGACTGTCCGCGTGGCGCAACGGACCGCCGCGGAACGGCGCAAATCCCGTGCCCATAATCATCGCGAAATCCACGTCGGACGGCTCCGTCACCAATTCCTCCTCCAGGCAACGCGCCGCTTCGTTGACCATCAACAGCACCATTCGCTTCTGCAGTTCTTCACGCGCGAAATTCTTCGCCCAATCCTTTTCCTGAAACAGACTCAAACCTGAATTGACCTCGGGTGTTTTGCTGTTGTAAAGATAAAAACCGCGCTCGCTCTTGCGGCCCAACAGCCCGGCCTTCAGCATCTGCGCCAGCACCCGCGGCGTTTGCATGCGGTCGCTGAATTTGAGTTCAAGTTCCTCGGCCACATGGTGCGCAACGTCCACGCCCACTTCGTCAAGCAATCGCAATGGCCCCATCGGCATGCCGAAATCGAGCATCGCTTCGTCAAGGTGCTCCACTGACGCCCCCGCCTCGAACAAATGTCCGGCCTCGATCAAATACGGCATCAGAATCCGATTCACCAGAAAGCCAGGGCTGTCCTTCACCACGACCGGCAGCTTGCCGATCTGCTGAACGAACCGCACCGCGCGTTGCACCGCTTCCGAACTCGCCTGTCGCGCTACGACGACCTCGACCAACTGCATTCGGTGCACCGGATTGAAGAAATGAATGCCCACGACCCGCTCCGGCGATTTCGTGCTCGCAGCGATTTCGGAAACAGACAATGCCGAAGTGTTCGTCGCCAGAACGGTGTTCGGTCCCGCCAACTCGCCAAGCTCCTGGAAAATCTTTTTCTTCAAATCCATTTTCTCCACCGCCGCCTCGATGATCAGATCAACGTTGCGCAATGGCGCTTCGGCCGCGCTCGGAAAAATTCGGTCCAGACCGGCCCGGGCTTCGAGTTTCGTGAACAGATGCCGTTTCACGCTCTCATGGTAGAGCTGAGCCACGCCGGCCATTCCTTTGGTGACCTGCTCCACGTTGACGTCGCGTAAAATCACGGGCAGGCCGCGCGAGCTGAGCCATTGCGCGATGCCTGCGCCCATCACGCCTGCGCCGATGACCGCGGTGCGGTCAACGGGCTTGGCAACTGCTGGTGTTGGCCCAAGGATATAGCTCCGTTTCCTGGCACGCTCTTGCATGAAGAAAATTCGGATGAGGTTATGGCATTCCTCGGTCTTGGCCAGTTCAAGCATGGCTTCGCGCTCAAGCGCCAACGACTCTGCCAGCGGACGGGAAAGGCCCCGGGTCACCACTTCCAACGCTTTGAACACAGCGGGATAATGCGCGCGCGTTTTCTTCAATAGTCGGGATTCTATCCGAAGTGACAGAGCGATCGCAAAGAGCCGATTGTTCATCGCCCTAAGTTTAAACCCGTGACGCCGGCGGAGCTCAGAGCCTTGAGTGTGAATTTTCCGGCAAGCGAACTCAACCAATCGCTCGCGCGGCACGAGGTCGTCCACCATGCCGTATTTCAACGCCTGTTTTGCAGCGAGCGTTTTGCCGCCAAGAATCACGTCGAGCGCGCGCGGCAGTCCGATCAGCCGCGGCAGGCGTGTGCTTCCGCCCCAGGCGGGCAGGATACCCAGTTGCGTCTCCGGCAGACCGATTTTCGTCGCGCGGTCGGGCGAGGCGACACGGGAATCGCAAGCCAGGCACATTTCGAAGCCACCACCGACGCATGCGCCGTGAATCGCCGCCACGGTCGGAATATTCAGCGATGCGACTCGATTAAAAACGGATTGACCCAGTTCAATCAGACTCGCCAAATCGTCCGCCGACGCGCCTGCCAGCGCGTGGAGGTCGGCGCCCGCGATAAAGATGGAATTCTTGGCGCTGGTCAGGACGACACCCTTGAGTTCAGTCGAGTCGGCAATGAAATCCAGGTGGTCGCCCAACTCGTGAAGCGTTTCGCGGTCAAAAACGTTCGCCGAGGAATTGGGACGGTCGAAGGTGAGAATGCAAACCTGCTCAGCGGTGATTTGTCGATAGACACAGGTGAAACGGTTCTCCTGCGCCACGGATGGAAGCGGAGGTCCGCCGGCAGATGGGACGACAGCGAGCTTCATCCGTTTTTCATCCGCGGCCAAAGCTTCGGTCCTCATAAAGCCTCCAGCCAAAGCGCCGCGCCCTGCCCGCCGCCAACGCAGAGGGAGATCAGCGCGCGCTTCGCTTTCCGTCGTTTCAACTCCTTCAAGCTCGTCAAAACCAGCCGCGCGCCCGTCGCGCCAACGGGATGACCCAGCGCAATCGCGCCGCCGTTCACGTTCAACTTTTCGCGTGGAACGGCGCCGGGTGATGTTTCGCGGCGCAGGACTTTGCGCGCGAATTTCTCCGACTCCATCGCTTTAAGGACCGCAAGCACCTGCGCAGCGAACGCTTCGTTGATCTCGATAAGGTCAGCGTCGCGCAGCGTTAAGCCGGTTTGCAGCTCCGCTTTGGCAATCGCGAAGACCGGTCCCAGGCCCATTCTCGCCGGGTCGCAACCGGCGTAACCGTAACCGGCGAGATAACCGAGCGAAGCGAAACCCATCTCATTCGCCTTCGACTCGGACATCACCAGCAAGGCCACCGCGCCGTCGGTGATTTGCGAGGCGTTGCCTGCGGTGACGGTGCCGGTCTTCCGGTCGAAGACCGGTTTCAGCCTGGCCAGTGCCTCCAAAGTCTGGTTCGCTCGCGGACCATTATCATGACTGACGAGGCCTCCGCTCGCGTAAACCGGACAAATCTCCTCCGCGAGCTTCTCGCGAGCGGCCACGGCTCGGCGGTGGGACTCCAGAGCGAACTCGTCTTGTTCCGCTCGCGTCACGCCGAATTCACGCGCAAGTACTTCAGCCGTCTCGCCCATGTTCAAACCACAGACCGGGTCGGTCAAGCCAAGTTGCAATCCCACGCGAGGCACAAAGTCCGACGGACGAAATCCAGCGATGGCGCGCAACTTTTGGCCGAGCGACTTTGCCTTCGACAACGCAGCAAATTTTATCGCGGCAGATTGCCTGAACAGCAGCGGAATTTGAGACATACTTTCCGTGCCGCCAACGACAAACACAGAACCGTGGCCCGCGACCATCTTTTCGTAGGCCTGCGTGAGCGCTTCGCAACCTGACGCGCAGTTGCGGTGAACTGTGACCGCTGGAACATGCTCCGGAATCCCGCCACGAAGAGCGATCACACGCGCCACGTTGGCGGCATCGACCGGCTGGCCCACACAACCGAAAATCACTTCATCGATCCGGCTCGGATCGAGGCCGGTGCGGGTAAGCAATGCGTTGACGGCAATACGACCCAGTTCGTCAGCTCCCAGCTGCGCAAGGTCGGCGCCCATTTTGGAGAACGGCGTGCGAACTCCGTCAACGATGACAAGTCGTTCGGCTTTCACTTAAGCGCCTCCATTGTTTCCGCGGAACGAGCATCCGGCTCAGATGGAGCATCGCCCGTTTCGCGCGACCGGCGGGGCGACTGCTCTGCTTTGCGGTTATCGACTATCTTTTGTTCCTTGAGCTGCACGCCGACGCCCTGCAGCTCGCGCATGGCGTCGGCGTCATGGAAAACAATCTGGTTTGGATGAATCTCTGTCTTTGCGACAAAGCGGCTGTTCAAATCGCGAATGAGCTTGTCTTCCCGAACGCTGTCCGTCTTGTGGACGTGGAGAATCAGTTCATCCACTTCGAGTGGATCGTTGTTGCGTTTGCGCAGTTCGAGCTGCCAGGCGCCGATATGCTCGGCGTCGTCGAGGACGTGTTCGAGTTGGTTGAAATCCACGAGCGTCCCTTTGATTTTATCGAGTCGCATTTCTTTCACTTCCGAACTGCGGGAGATGTTGCCGACCAATCGCGGCGTTCTCCGGCCACAATGCGGACACGGCCCATATACCAAACCGCCATCAATGAAATCGCCTGTGCGATAACGTAACACCACGGTGCCCCGGGCGTCGAGCGGCGTGAAAACCAGTTCGCCGGGCTCACCGGTCGGAACGAGTTCGCCGGTCCTGGGATTGATGACTTCGAAAATGCCAAGGTCGGGATAGAGATGGTATCCGCCGGGGATCTCATCGAGCGCGCACGGGCATTCGCCCCAGGCCATCTTCGCCTCGGTGAAACCGTAGGTTGCGATGATGTCGATTTGGGTGGCGCCGAGTTCGCCGGCGAGGTTGGCCAGCTTGCGCCTGACGCCCTCGGAAACCTTTTCACCACCCAAAACGACGCGCCGTAGATTCTCGCAACGAAACCCTTCTTTCGCAGCCTGCAGCAACACGTGATAAATGAAAGTCGGCATGCCAATGAGCACGTCCGGTTTGATTTTCCGGATCAACCGGAGATTCCCGTCGGTCCCCATCACCTTGCCGCCACCTGTGCTGGTGACAAAAACGCCAAACGCGGTCCCGCCGAAATGTGTCTGCCAGAAAGCGAGATGTGGCGCGTAAGGAAACATGTTCAGGATTCGCATTTCACGTTGCGCGCCGCAAACCTCGAAGAGCCGTTTGCCCGTGAGGGCCAGATTCACCAAATCATGTTGCGTAAACAGGAACGGAATCGGGTCCGCCGAACGCCCCGTGGTGCTGGTCATGAAAATGGGCCGAAACTCGGCCTCAAAACCTTGTTTCACTTCGTTTCGACCGTGCAGCAAGGCGCGCAGAATCGTCGATGCCCGTCGCGAGAGGACGTGTTGATCGGGAATCAGCACGAAATCACGCGCACGTTGCGGATTACCCGGCGTATTGAGCAGGTCGGCTTTGGAAGTGAACGGCAGCCGCTGCAAATCTTCGAGCGACCGAATAACATCGGCTGCGACTCCGTTTTGCTGGAACCATTCGCGATAATGCGCCGAAAACGGCAAGACGACCCGGCACAGGTAGTCCTTCAGTTTCTCCGCCTGCAGTCGGCGAACGACTTTCTCAGGCAGATCCTGCCAGTTGGTTGTAAGCCGCCTCGGGTTCATACGACGATGCCCGTTTGTTCACGAGCGATTTAATTTCATCCAGATGCTCCTCGGCCGCGCGCCGACCCACCGCAATAAATTTGCACGGTTTGTCGAACTCATACCAGTGCGCGTCCATGGCCAGCGGGCGCAAGACGACGTCGGCATGGCGGCAGGACTCCTCAGCCACGCGGAGTTGCGCACCATGCACCGCGCGCATCATGATGTCGAGAATATTTCCGGGCGCGAAGTAGTTGAGCTGCCGGTTCAGCGCCCTGAGAAATTTGTGGCGTCGGCCGTACAACGCCTCCTGTTCGTGCTCCATCTCCAGGCGGCAGCGCATGTACGCCGGTGTCGCAATTGTGTTCACGGCGATGATGCGGTTGATACCCATCTCCTCGAGCACGTCCACCGGCAGGGGGTCGGCAATGCCGCCATCCACGTAGGCTTCCCCGTCAATGATGACCGGAGCGCAAACGCCGGGAATCGCAACACTCGCCTGGACCGCGGAAGCCAGATCGCCGCTCGAAAAAACCGCGCGGTCGAGGGTATAAAGATTGGTGGCAACGACACGAACCGGGCGCTCCAATTCGGAAAAGTGAACGTCGCCGATGGTTCTTTGCAGGCGTCTTTTTACGGCGCGGCCACGAATGAAACCTTCACGCGGCGGAAACACTGGATCCACCAGACGCCAGACTCCCCAACGCCCTTCCACTTCGCGCGCGAGCTTTTCCATCGCTTGGCCGTCGCGCCCATAACCCCAGACAGCCGCGACGTAAGCGCCCATGCTGCATCCCGCGATGACATCCACCTCGATGCCATTTTCCTCCAAAACCTGAATGACACCTACGTGAGCCAGACCCTTTGCGCCGCCGGATGAAAGTGCCAGACCGATCCGACAACCTCCGATCTCCCGCGCCAGCCGGCGAATGTCCGCCCTCAAGGTTTTGCTCGACGCGTCGGCCTGACTTCCAGGGCCGGCAGCAGGCGATGGACAATCGTGAACGAAGGCGTGCAACGGCCCGCCGATTTTCTTCGCCAACTCGGACGACATCCGCGCCCGTTCACCTTCAGACAAGCACAGCACGGTTTTCAGGCGGGCACAATCGCCGTTGAACTGCGAACGAGCTTCTCGGAGAAGCGAATCGATGTCATTAAGGTCGTCTGAAGATTGGCGAACGAAAAGATAAGTCATGTCCGAGTCAGCCAAGCATTCGAACAGAGCTTGAACAGGCACGTCCGCGCCAATCCGCAAAAGGACGAACCGAAAGTGACGGCGGAAATGCTCCAGCAGCGGTTTGACGAAACTCAACTCGCTGAGTTCCCGCGTCATGCGGACCCCCAGGCGCTTGAAGCCACCCTCACTGTGGCGGAGGTGCTCGGGGAAACAAAACTCGCCGTTTAGCGTTCTCTGAAGGGCTGCGAAGTCTCGCAACGAAACAGCCGGACCGGCATCATCAACCTCGACCAGCAGAACAGAATCACCCGTCTCCGAGTGCAAGAACTGCGCAAGCGCGTTGCCAATCAATCTATCGGGAATTGCCGGCGAAAGCGAAGCCAGGGTTATAATCCTCGCGGCGGGGTTTGTTGTTTTGGATGATGGCGACGGACGCACGAATGATTCGGACCTCGGGCAGCACAGCCCTGAAAACTCTATGTTCGCTCCAACATTCATTTCCGTCACTGACCAGCGACGGAAAGCCGGGCCGCACTTCACCCGTTTTGGGGTTTAGCGAACCTTGACCGCCAGCAGACCGTCGCCAACTAATTTCATCTGGTTGAACGATGTCAAAGCCAAGCTGGTCATTTCCCTGTCGTCCGTAGTTCGACCCTTTCCCCTCACCGCGCTGTTTGACCGCTTGACATTCATCGCATCTAATTCTTTCGATCAAAATGTATAAGGCAATATTCATGCCGTCAAAGCGGTCACCGCAAATTTGGGAAAGTTTATTTCCACCGGACGCCTTTGCTTTAGGACTGCCTTGTGCTAGTTTTAATGTTACGATTCTCGGTTCCGGTGCGACAGCCCGCTTTTGCTTCCCGTCCCGCATAGCCTCGCCCTGGTCACAGATTCGGTCGAGCCGGGTCTGGCGCATTCGGGGCAGCCCGAACGACACTTGCCTGTTGTCCCGCTGGTCGTTAGGGTTTGCACCGGGTTGCGCCCGTAGCTCAGATGGATAGAGCAACTGCCTTCTAAGTCCAAAACGGGCGTTAGCTGTTTTTAGCCACCACGTGATTGTGACAGTGGGGATTGGCTTTTCTCACTTTTGGCCCCTTGCTGCGTTTATCCATCTTGTGCCCCAAAACACGCTCTCAGTATAGAAAAGCAGTATAGAAAAGCAAGCTTCTAAAATCATATTCCAGACAGTTCCAGACTGCGCTTTTGCTGGTGGGTCTCAGCGGACCGGGGGATTGTGAATAGTAATCTTTCGAGCACGGTTTCTTGTCGTCAAGATGACTTTACGAAACGGCGCCGCATTCAAGCGAACACCCGGAGCCAGTTGTTACACGAGGCTTGGACCTGATGGACAATTTTAGTGCGTGCTATCGCTCACCCCCCCTGCGGAACCCGTTTGCCGTAAACCGGGAGGCAATCGTGACCAGAGGACGCAGCAGCGGACGTTTTGCAAGTGGCTCGCAAAAGCTCAGCAAAGGCATTGCAGCCTTGGATGGAGGACATGACTGACGCCACAGGTGAACGAGTTTTTGACAGAGAAATATACTGGCCAGGGGTTCCCGAGTAGGGTTTCATGCAACCGCTTCACACGTCTTCCTCCTCGTTCAGCAGGACAGCGGATCGCATCGCGACTTTCGGGGAATTGCTTGAGGTGTTCGGCGAAATGCTGGTGGGCTTCCGGCATTAGGCTTGTTCTTCCAGCGCAGTGAGCGGCGCGGTTTCACTCAGTCTTCAACAGTTTGAGCAATTCGGCGCGCGGCACCAAAAGTTTGCCGCACAACGCTCGGCACACCTTGAGCTTTCCGCGTTGAATCAGTCTGTACACGCTGAAATAATGCAAACCAAGCATGGCTGCTGCCTCCTCGATGGAGTAAGCCAGCCGTTCGGTCGTGGCGGGCGGTTCTTCTGGCTTTGGGATACTTTTCCATAGGTTCTCCGTTCACTGGTCTTCGAGACCGGCCAAGTCTTCCTGCGTCCACTCTCGCTCGTAGCGCAACCGGCTAATCTGTCGTCCTGCAAGATTACGCGTTTGCATAACTCAGTTGATTGACTATTAGCACATGAGGCCGGAAAAGGTGGTGCCCGTGCAGCACCACTTGCGACCGCTTTTTTTTCGGTTGGCCAATTGGTCCAGGCAACTCCACCGCCCGCACGTAGCACAGTCGGCTGATCTGTCGTCCCATCAGACTAAGCAGCTTCATAACCTTTCAAACTTGTAGCCTCATAGCGGCCGTGCGTTGTCCGCAATTCGGGACAAAATGTTCAGGAGAAGATTCGGCGGAAATATCCGGGCAGGACGATGGTGAATGAAATAATCGAACGACAAATCGCCTTCGGACGCTTCTGAAAGTCTGTCGATTTCCATAATCGACCCTATCCTGGCTTAACCAGGAACTCGGAATGTGTAAGTCCTACACAAAACAACCCGTATCCTGGCGAGCGACACAACCGGACCGCTAACGCGTCCCGACCAAGCTTCTCGGAGTTTATTCGATCCTGCCTACGACGATTGAGAGCGAAGGCACGTTCAGAAACTGAACAACAGCGCCGGATATCGGGGGACA
>QHOP01000347.1 GCA_003219345.1 Verrucomicrobiota bacterium | reverse complement strand
CTCCGGCGTCAAAGTGGTTACGAACGAAAACCAGCTTACTCTCGCCACCGGGTCCGGCGTCGCACCGGCGACATTCGCGGTCGAGAAAGATTTCCGCCCGCTGTCCTTCACTTCAAATGGCGAGTTCGAAGGCGAAGTGGTCTTTGCCGGCTACGGGTTGATCGCCGCGGGCAAGGCCAGCGAAGGCTACAACTCCTACACCGGGCTCGACGTGACGAACAAGATCGTGCTCGTGCTGCGCTATGCGCCTGAGAATGTCGACTCGAAACGGCGTCAGGAACTGAACCTCTACGCCGCTCTGCGGTACAAAGCCATGGTCGCGCGCGAGCGCGGCGCCAAAGCCGTTCTCATTGTGACCGGCCCGAATTCGCCGAATCCGGGCGCGCTCGCGCCGCTCAGTTCCGACGGGAGTCTATCCAGTTCAGACATCATCGCGGCCTCCATCAGCACGAGCGTCGTCGACACGCTTCTTTCCGGCAGCGGCAGGAATTTGAAATCGCTCCAGACCGCGCTCGATTCGGAGAACCCGCATGCCGAAGGCGGCTTTGTGATTCCAAAAGTGAGGGTGAAAGTCGCTACTGCTGTCGAACGCCTCCGCAAGAATGACCGCAACGTGATTGCTTGTCTTCCGCCTGCGCGCCGCCAGGTGGCCCCCGCCGAATACGTCCTGCTGGGCGCGCACTTCGACCACCTTGGCCGCGGCGAGCCGTCCAGTTCGCGCGAGACGGCCGAAGAGGCCGGCCAGATTCACCATGGCGCGGACGACAACGCTTCCGGCGTGGCCGCGGTGCTCGAACTCGCGGCATCCTTGGCCGGCGAAGAAGAGAAAAGGCCGGATGAATTTCAGCGCGGAATCATGGTTGCGTTCTGGTCCGGCGAAGAACTCGGTCTGCTCGGCTCGTCATATTTCGCTGAGCACCCGCCGCTGGCGCTGTCGAATATCGTCGCTTATTTGAACTTCGACATGGTGGGCCGGCTCCGCGACAACAAACTGATATTGCAAGGCATCGGCTCATCCAGCGTGTGGCGGCGTCTGATTGAAAAGCGCAACATTGCCGCGGGTTTCAATCTGGTCCTGCAGGACGACCCCTATGCGCCCACGGACACCACGGCTCTCTATCCGAAACAGATTCCGGTGCTGGCTTTCTTCACCGGCAGCCATGACGATTACCATCGTCCCACCGATGTCGCGGACAAACTGAACTACGAAGAGATCGAACGCGTCACGCGTTTCGCGCGCAGCCTGGCGCTCGACCTTGTCACGGATGCGGCGCGGCCGGATTACCTGAAGGTCGAGCGAAGCGGCAGCCCCGGAGGCCGCGATGCCCTGCGCGCCTATCTCGGGACCGTCCCCGATTACGCAACGGAAGTGAAAGGCGTGAAGTTGTCGGGCGTGCGCGGCGGTAGCCCGGCGGAAAAGGCCGGCTTGACAGGCGGCGATATCATCATCGAGTTCGCCGGCCAAAAAATCGCGAGCATTTACGACTACACTTACGCGCTCGACGCCGTAAAGATCGGTCAGCCCGTGGACATCATCGTGCTGCGCGAGGGCCAGCGCGTGACGCTAAAAGTTACGCCGGAAGCGAGGAAGTGACCCGCCGGTTTGACCGCGAATGAACCCGGAGGAACATCCAACATCGAACATCCAACGCCGAACATCGAATGGCAGCGCGAATCCTCGCTCATTTCGGCGTTCGGTGTTCGATGTTGAACTTTCGATGTTTCCCTCGGTTCAGGGGGTTCAACGCGCGATATTTTCGTTCGGAGAGATCTCTCCCTGAGCCGATGAGCGGAGAGGGTTGTGGTGGCCGGAGACATTCGTTGCGCCTCAGGTGAATCTTCGCGGTCTGAGAAAATTTTCCTTGCCACTGCGCGTTCCAGAGTAGCCAATGAGATCGTTGAATACAGTCGTCAGAAAGACATTTAGAGCGTGTTATGGTCAAGATTCCCGTCCTCCGCTGGGGCCAACCTTACGAGAGCCTCGAACTCGACAAGGTCGTCCATTTCGTCACTGGTGAAACGCTGGCGCAAGTGGGCCAGGCCAATCCCGGCCTGCTCGCCAGGGACATGAAGAAGGCGCAGCGCGCCCGCGACGTGCTCCGCGAGATTCCCATCCGTCAGCTTGTCACGATGATGAAGAAAGCCGGCGAGCTCTACAAAGATGCCACCCTGCCGATGGGCGACGGGCAGCAATCCCCGGGCGATTTTGCGCGACAGCAATCCGCGTCCACCGGTTTGCCGGAGCACATGTGCAAGGCCAACATGTCCAAGAATCACTTCGTGCTCTCGAACATGGAGCGTATTCTCGACTGTCTCACGCGGGGTCTCGACCTCGAAATCCTCACGCGCGGTTACGGCATGGAATCGCGAGGCGTCACCGTCAGTTACCAGGCACAATCACCGGTGCTCGGCCTGGTGCTGCCCTCCAACTCGCCCGGGGTGCACACGCTTTGGATGCCGGTCATCCCGATGCAAATCGGCCTCGTGCTCAAGCCCGGTCCGCAGGAGCCGTGGACGCCCTATCGCATGGCCGAGGCGTTCTTCAAGGCCGGCGTGCCGCGCGAAGCGATCAGCGTTTATCCGGGTGGCGGCGAGATGGGCGCGGAAGTTGTCAACCGCTGTCATCGCGTGAAAATTTTCGGCAGCACCGAGACGGTGCAACGCTATCACGGCAACCCGTGCGTGCAGGTCCACGGCCCCGGTTTCAGCAAAATCCTGCTGGGCGACGACGTGGTGGACCAGTGGGAAAAATACCTCGATCTGATGGCGGACAGCGTCTATATGAACAGCGGACGCGGCTGCATCAATTGCTCCGGCGTCTGGGCCTCGCGTCACACGAAGGAAATCGCGCAGGCGCTGGCCGAGCGGCTCGGTCCCATCGACGCCAAACCGCCGGAAGATCCCACCGCCGGTCTCGCGGCCTTCACCGTGCCCGGCCAGGCGCAAGCCATCCACGCTTCAATTCTCGACAAGATGAAAGAGGACGGCGTGACCGACATGACGGCGAAGTTCGGTTCGCGTCTGGTGGAGAAGGAACGCTGCGCTTATTTGCGTCCGTGGGTCATCCACTGCGATGCGCCCGAGCGCAAGATTGCCCAGACCGAATACATGTTTCCGTACGTGACGGTCGTGCAGTGTTCGCAGGCCGAGATGATCGAGAAGATCGGCCAGACGCTCGTCTGCAGTGCCATTACGAACGACAAAGCGTGGGAACGCCAGCTCATCGACGCCACGAACATTGACCGGTTGAAGCTGTGGCGCCTTTGGCCGCGCGCCGGCGCAGAGATTTCAGCGCGGCAAAGCTGCTGCCGTGTCCGGCGCGAGGATCACATACTCCTGCTCAACCCATTCACGGAGAGTCCGCGGCTTCCTGGCCGTTTCCGGGAGGGCATCAAACCGAGGCACAATCGCCAGATCGATGAGGCGCCTCTCCAGGAGCGGTTGGTAATCGGGACGGTAACCGGCCACCACGACCATCTTCGGAGCCTTCTGTTGCAATGCATCCAGGTCCCGATTCGCCAACAGGGGGAACCCCAAAAAAAGGACGATCGCTCCGGCCTTTGGATGCTTCTGAAGTATGTTGAAGAATTGCTCAGCCGGGATTCTTCCTCCGGCGGTCATCATCGTCATGGCATCCATGGTGATCTTTTCGACGTCAACCGTCATCTTTGCATTTTTTCGCGCCGTTGCCTGGAACGCCTTGATCTGAGCTGCCAGCGCGGGCATTTCGAATTCGCGGCTATCCTGAGCGACGACAACAATCTGGCGCTTGTCACCGATCAGCTTGATGGTTTCCTCAGCCGCCACCGCTCCCAACGCCTGGTATGGGCCCAATTCGATTTTCGGTTCCCGCCGGGTGAGAACGAGAAAACTCGAAGCACTGAGAATCCCCAGAACGGCGATGGCGCCGAGGATGGTCTTCCTGTTCATGTTGCGGTTCTGCCGTCCGGTCGCTCTCGTTTTCCGAAGCCTCTGCGACAGAACCAACGGCCACGCTGTCCAATATCTATTCCAGGTCCCAGAGCCAGCGAGGATCATACTTTCCGTTGCCGCCCAACCAGGGCGCGCCCGTAGCAGTGTTGCCGGCTTCGTCCTTTCCCGGAAAATACTGAAGGCCGATGGCGCTGACTTTGATCGTTTGAGCATGGCCATCGACAAAACCACAGTTGGTTCTCTTGTTATGCCGGGGGACCGGGCGATGAGGCACATCGTCGTAGTACCCTCGATTCGTCGGGGTGCGCCAATACAAAAACTCAGCGCGAGGCGTCTCACGCCATAAGTCCGGGTCCCGCTCTTTCGGGTTGCTGACCAGGCCGGCGTCTGCCAGAGGAATGGATTCGCTGGGCTTCTTAACACTGGACAGCTTGGGGCGGGATTGGTCGGACCAGGCTGAAAGCTCGGGATGATTCATGGCGATCCCGAACTGGGTCTGCACACTCGGGCACTTGATGATGTTGGTCCCTTGCAGTGTGGGGCGAAGCAAATCGACCCACCACGTAACGTCCCCCGGGAAAAGCGCGCCAGGCGGGGCTTTGGCGAAGAGATAAAGCGTCACAATGTCGTCTTTGTTATCGTTTGCGTAAATCGTGTAGCCCAGAATGATCTGTTTCATGTTGCTCAAACACTTGATGCCCCTGGCCTTTTCCTTGGCTTTGGCCAGGGCGGGAAGGAGCAGCGACGCCAGAATAGCGATGATCGCAATCACCACCAACAATTCGATCAGGGTGAAGCCGCTCGATCGGTCCGCGTCGGGTCGATGCTTGTCATTTTCATGATAGGTCCTCAAGGTTTCCCACTCGTCTTCAATCCGGTTATTAGCCCGTTCTTGCAATTCTGCCCGCGTCAGCGCCCATGCGCCCGTAGCAATGGTTTGTTTACTGGTAAGGCATTCACCGAACTCTGACAAGCGTGGATGCTCCATTCGTTCTGATTCGTGAAATTCGCGTCAGGCAGGGTGACAAGTCGCTTCCAACCTTGACCCCGTGTCCACGCGAGCCTAAGCAGTGCGGATGAAGTTTTGCCTGTTTGGCATTTCCGGCATCACTCTGGGCAAGCACAACATCAAAGACCCGCGCCTGGACCAGGCCGATAAACTGGTCGAGGCGCAGAAAAAAACTTATGCCCAGGTGGACATTGTGGAAGAGAAGGAGTTGCTCACTGCCGACGCCGTTCTCACCGGTCGCGCCGCGCTCAGCGACTTGCTGATGAAGGACCTCGATGCGGTCGAGACGCGTCTCGGTCGCGACCCCAGCGAATCTGAAAAGGCCGTCCTGCAGAAGCTTGCCGATGCGTTGATGAGCGAGAAACCAGTTTCGGCAGTCGGGCTGACGGCGGACGAACTCAAAGCCATTTCCGCGCATAATTTCTATTCCAACAAACCGGTCATCGTGGCGGCGGAGGCCGAGTTGACAGCGCCCGACGCCCTGATGGTTCGGGCGTTCAAGGAGAGCGGTTATGTCAGTTTCCTGACCGTCGGCGGGAAAGAAAACCGCGCGTGGCCCATCCGCGCCGGCACGACTGCCTGGGAAGCCGCCGGCACTATCCACACCGACATCCAGAAGGGCTTCATCCGCGCCGAGATCATCAGCTAGCGCCTCGAACTGAAGACCTACGTGATGCAAGACTATGACGTGGCGAATTTCCGGTTCAATAAGTAGCCGACGCCTGACGCTTCACCTGGAGACGTTACGGTTCAGTGGAATCAGCCTTGTCTGGGGATTTCCCATGTCTTATTCTGCCCGCATTCCTGCGAGGCCGGAGCTGTGCTCGCGCCAGAATGAGTCGGACCATACACAGTTTTGAGAAACAACGCGCGCCCGGCTTGGGCGACGAACGAGTCGGAGGCTTTTATGAAGAAACGCACAACTTTGACGCGTCGTGACTTTGTCCGTACGGCAGGCGCCGCAGCGGCGACTTTCCTGATCGTGCCTCGTCACGTCGTAGCGGGCGCGGGTGTCGCTCCGCCGAGCGACCGGCTGAACATCGCCGGTATCGGAGTCGGCGGCATGGGTGCCGGCGACATCGGCGCTGTCGTCCCGGACAATAACATCGTCGCGCTGTGCGACGTGGACCAGAACCGCTCCGCTGAAACGTTCAAGAAGTTCCCCAATGCCAAACCGTATCGCGACTTTCGGAAGATGTTTGACGAAATGGAAAAGGAGATCGACGCGGTCATCGTTGCCACGCCGGACCATTGCCACGCGGTGGCGGCAATGGCGGCCATCCGGCGCGGCAAGCACGTGTATTGCGAGAAACCGCTGGCCCATTCCGTTTACGAAGTCCGCCAGTTGATGAAAGCGGCGCAGCAGCACAAGGTCGTAACGCAACTGGGGAACCAGGGCCACTCCTACGAGACTATCCGCCTGTTCTGCGAGTGGATTTGGGACGGGGCCATCGGCAGCGTCCACACGATCCACGCGGGATGCGCCGCGGTGAACTCCGGCATGGACGCACTGCCGCGGCTCAAGGAGCAGCATCCGGTTCCCCCAACGCTCGACTGGGACCTGTGGCTGGGTCCGGCGCAATACCGGCCTTACCATCCCGCTTATCTGCCGGCCAGTTGGCGCGGTTGGGTGCCGTTCGGCAACGGCACGGTGGGTGACTGGACCTGTCATGTGGTTGACCCGGTCTTTTGGGCGCTGGACCTCGGAGCCCCGGCGACGATCCAGGCCAAGGTGAAGAATTACGACCCGAAGACGCAGGGGGACGCCTTTCCCAAGGGCGAAATTATCACCTACGAGTTTCCCGCCAAAGGCAAGCGCGGTGCGGTCACGCTGCATTGGTACAGCGGCACGGAAAGAATTCCGCGCCCGAAGGACATGGAGGAAGACGACAAGAGTGTTGAGACCGGCGCGGTGGTGCTGGGCGAAAAGGGCACCATCATCTACGGTTCGCACGGGGCGGGCGGCGTGCGAATCATTCCCCAGAAAAAAATGGATGAATACAAACGTCCGGAGAAGACCGTTCCGAGAGTCAAGGAACACCATTGGGACTGGCTGCAGGCGATCCGCAACGGCACCAAGGCCGGCTCCGATTTTGCCGCCTACGGCGGGCCGCTTACAGAGATCGCCCTGCTGGGCGTGATTGCGATCCGGATGGCCGGCACGAAGCTGAAGTGGGACGCGACGCGCCTGCGATTTGTGAATTCCAAAGAGGCCAATCAGCTCCTCAACCCTCCTTATCGGACCGGTTGGAAGCTGTGAGGTTTGGGGCGCAGGGGGCGAACGGCGCCTGATGCGGAGAAGAACCAAAGCGTTGCTTTCTTTCCTGTCGCGTGGCAATAAATCCATCATGTCATACACCTGCTCACTTCGATCCAGCTTCATCACCATTGAAGGCCAATCGCCATACCCATAGCCAGCGAGCCTGCGCACGACGCGTCGCGACCCTGTTGCTACTGGCCTGCTGCGCGACCAGTGCCCGCGCTCAAACCAATCAGGCCAAACCCAAGCCCGACGAAGTTACCGAAGCCTATCTCCGCGAGCACTACACGAAGTTCGAATACAAGATTCCGATGCGCGACGGCGTGAAGCTTTTCACTTCCGTCTATGCGCCGAAGGACGAATCGCAGCCTTGGCCGATCCTGCTGACGCGCACGCCTTACAGTCTGAAACCCTACAGTGAAGACCGTTATCCCGATCCCGGCGCGCAGCTCAAGCATTACGCGAAGGAGAAGTTTGTCTTCGTGTTGCAGGACGTGCGCGGGCGCAACGGCTCCGAAGGCGAATTTGTCCATATGCGTCCGCACAAGGAGGTGAAGTCCGGGCCGCGTGACATTGATGAGAGCACCGATGCCTACGACACGATTGATTGGCTGGTGAAGAACGTGCCGAACAACAACGGCAAGGTGGGCATGATGGGCATTTCCTATCCGGGCTTTTACACGGCCGCGGGCATGATCGATTCCCATCCCGCGCTCAAGTGCGCCTCGCCGCAGGCGCCGATTGCCGATTGGTTCGTCGGTGACGATTTCCATCACAACGGCGCGTTCTATCTGCCGCACGCGTTCGGGTTCTTCTCCGGGTTCGGCCAGAAACTCGACGAGCCGACACGCGAGCAGCCAAAGCCATTCGACTACAAAACGCCCGACGGTTACGAGTTTTATCTGAAACTCGGGCCGTTGGCGAACGCCGACAAACTTTATTTCAAAGGCAGGATTGAATTCTGGAACGATCTGATGGGGCACGACACTTACGACGAATTCTGGCAGACGCGCAACCTCCGTCCGCACCTCAAGAACATCAAGTCCGCCGTCATGACCGTCGGCGGCTGGTATGACGCCGAAGACCTTTTCGGGCCGCTCCAGATTTATCACGAAGTCGAGCGCAACAATCCCGGCATCTTCAACGTGCTGGTCATCGGTCCGTGGTTCCATGGCGGCTGGTCGCGCGGCGACGGCGACAAGCTCGGCAATGTGGATTTCCACGCCAAAACCGCGGAGTTCTATCGCGAGAACATCGAACTGCCCTTCCTGAAGCATTTCCTGAAGGACGATCCGAAGTTGGATTTGCCGGAAGCCTACGTCTTCGAGACCGGCACCGCTCAATGGCGGCGCTACGAATCCTGGCCGCCGAAAAACACGCGTGAACAAACGCTGTACCTCCACTCCGACGGCAAATTGTCCTTCGATTCGCCGGCCGACGGAACGAGTCAGTTCGACGAATACATGAGCGATCCGGCCAAACCCGTGCCGTTCATTCCCAACGTCGCCATCGGCATGACGCGCGAACACATGCTCGACGATCAACGGTTCGCCTGCTCACGGCCCGACGTGCTGGTTTATCAGACCGAAGTGTTGGAAGAGGACATCACCATCGCCGGGCCGATCACGGCGAGCCTGCAAGTCTCCACCACCGGCACCGATTCGGACTGGGTCGTGAAATTGATCGACGTTTACTCCGGCGATTATCCGAATCCCGACCCGAATCCCGCTGGTGTGCAGATGGGCGGCTA
>QHOP01000422.1 GCA_003219345.1 Verrucomicrobiota bacterium | reverse complement strand
TTTGATTGGGGAGGCAGGAGTTTGTTGGTCGCCGAATTCCGCCTCAGTGGCCCCAATGCGGCCAGTCATCCATTGGTAAAGCCCGCGTTTTTTCGTCAATTCCGATTCGTCCTTTATGGAGAAAGCGGAATCGAATTTGTCCAGGAATTGAGCGGAAACCAGTTCCAGTCCTACCCGGATGGCTATTACGGCTATATTGTTAGCAACCGCTTTCCCCGCGACTCTCAATGGCTCGGGTTCCGTGTCGAAAGGCGAGGCTCCAAGGACCAAGGCGGGCCGTGGCAACCAGTTGCGGAACTCAAGATCAGGAACCCGGTCCGCCCGACCATCCAACCTTGGGTGGCGGATTCCGCCCCGAATACCAAGTCGATCGGCGGTTTGGATTTGGTGTTGGGGGATGTTAGCGTCGAGACGATTCCCTACAAGGCGCACGACATTTGGAATCACGTCGTCTTCACGCCTTTCGAGGTGCGGTCCAATGGAGTGTTGCTGACCAACTGGGCGGCGGCCTATGTGCAAGCGGAGGATGCCAGCGGTAACTGGGATCTTTTAGCGACTCATCGAAGCCTTGATCCGAGGTATGTTTGGAAGCTGGAGGCCGATTTCGAGCCAGTGTCCGACTTTGCGGAGGAACAGGTGGCCACAATTGGATTGCCAAGGCCATCGTCCACAATCACAACCAAGGTCATGAACGTGCCTGTGACTGTTTCTTGGGACGGATATTGGATGGATGCGAGTATTCCAACGAATCAACCAAATCTCGGTCTGAGGTTTATAAACGCTGCGGATGATGAGAGTGAAAACGCTCACGATGTGCAAGCTGGCAGTTGGGGTCAATTTAGCTTCCATATGGGAGACTTTATGACCCGTAGAGGAAATGTTTTAACAACTGATTTCAAACCCACCAAGGTGACTGTTGCTGTTGTCCCGAACGTGCATGCTACATTTTACACTCAGCCAAGACTCATGGGTGAGCGGCCAAAGAATTGAAGGTTCTTCATGATTCCTCCCACTTGGATGACCGATCACTTTGATATCTACCTCACTTGGGACCAACTCTCCCTCATCATCGCCATCCTCGCCGCGTTGTTATTGCCAGTCTTGAGCGGAGCAAAGTTGAGAGCGCAACAAATCAAGTCCCTAAGCAACGTCAAACAGTTAACCCTCGCCGGCTTCATCTACTCCAATGACAATGCGAAGAATCCGGCTTACCGCGATCCCAACTACCTGGGCGGCGGGGCATGGATGGGCACTCTGGCGCTTTCCGGCAACGGGAATAATGTGGGAGTCTGTCCTTCCGCTCCCTTAAAGAATCCGCCTCCTGCCAGTGGCAACGGGCAAGGCTTCGCGGACCAGGCTTGGGTCCGGTGGACGTCAGATCAGAAAACGATGCTCTTTGGCAGCTACGCCTATAACGGCTGGCTTTATTCGGATATGCAATTTCCCGACCCGGATGACCCCAGGCACCAACTCCTCTTTGTGACAGAGACAAGCATCCAGAAACCGGCGCAGACCCCGGTCTTTTTGGATGCAAACTGGGTGGATCTCTGGCCCCTGGAAATCGACCGACCCAGCCGTGACCTTTACGCCGGCATTCCATTCGCTGTGCCCACCGATTCTATGGGTCGTTGCACCATTGCGCGACACGGTGGTCGCAGTGCTGCCCGCGCGCCACGCAATGTTGCTCCCGGTCAGAAACTGCCCGGAGCGATTAACATGGGTTTGGCGGATGGCCACGTTGAATTGGCGAAACTTGAAAACCTCTGGAATTACTACTGGCATCGTGATTGGGAGCCACCCGCAACGCGCCCGCAATAACGAGCGCCAATCTTCGAGGGGGTTAATGATTTGCGAATTTCACTTAATGATTGGTTAACGATTTGACCGGGCCTGGAGGACATACCGGGTGGAGCGGCCAGCGCCAATTCGCCGCGCGAGACCGAGCCGAAGCAGAGTTTCAAAGTCGGCGTAAACAGCAGGGCCGGACACTTTGAATTTGCGTTGGCAGCTTTTGCTGGTGAGTTCTTCTCCCCGGACAAGCATGGCGACCATCTCGCGCTGACGCTCGGTCAATTGCTCCTCCACGGACGGACGCACGATTTCTCCGGTCTGGCCGGCAGGGACACGGAGTCGCTTCAAATCGTTTCCCGGCCCGGAAAAGATGACCTGGAAATAGCCGGTGTCCGTTGCCAGCCGGGGTTGATCCAGGCCGTGATCAATCATCTGGTCGCGCATCCGGCGGAAGCCGCTGCCGCGTTCCTCGATGCGGTGAAAGAACGAGAGACATTGAGCCAGGATGGGATTGCGGGAACAGGGCCGGTACTTGCCCGTGCGGAGTTTTTGCAGGGTGAGCGGTGGTGGCGGCAGGCCCGGACTCGAGACCACAACACGGTCGGAAAAGACCTCCAGCATGATCTTGCGCGAACCGTCCTCGTAATCGCGATGAGCGACGGCGTTGACTAAAGCTTCACGCAGGGCTTCCGGCGGATACTCGTCGAGGCGGACCCGGTTAAGACCAACAACACGGATGGGATGACGGGTATTGCGATCAATGAAGGCAATGGCTTTCTCAATAGCCAGCGGCATAGGCTCGCGAATATCAGTGTGGTCTGACGGGTCGCCGTGCGGTTCGGCGCCGCGATAAGCGTCGGCCAATATCCGGCAGTGGGGAAACACGGCGGAGGGATCGCGAGCAAGCAGAACGATGCCTGCGGACGTGGCATAATGCCCGGCCGTGTCCGAATCGCTCCAGATGAGTCCGCGCGCGAGGAGACTGCGAAGCAGGTCCTCCTGGTTTTGTGTGTCCGTTTGTTCGGCGCTCGCGACCAACCGTCTTGCGGTTTCGTGGTCGAGGTCTTCCCAGCGGAGACGTTTAAGAGGCTGACGCTCGAAATCGGACGTGGCTTTGATCGTTTGTTCGGCAATTTCGTTTTCGTCCGAAGTCGGCTCAATGGAGAAACGCTCCTTCAGAATCTTCAACAGCGAGGCGCGAACTTCCTTGAGCAGTTGGAGCAAATTGCCGAAGCGTTTGTATTTCAGCCCGTCCTTGGCGATTTCCCTGATGAAGTCGGCTGTTCCCTGCTCGCGCGGGAGCGCCGCGTCGCCTTTGATGAAAGCCAGTACGGGAAGCATCTTGCTTCGAGCCAGACGATATTCCTGCCGGATAATGGAGACCCCGCCGATGGTGTGGCCGTATTCCTTCCAGATGATAGTCAGACAGATGTCGCAGTTGCCAAGGAGAGCGAGGCATTCCTCGGCGGCCTTCTCGGGCGAGGCAGGTTCAAACTCGTAAAGCACCGGTTCGCAATGGACTTGAAGGAATGCGTCGGTCGAGATCAGCGACAGCACCGCGAGGCGTTCGTTTTCCAGTTCCTTTTGGACGGAACTGATGAAAACCCTGAGCTTGCTCATGCGCGGCCTCCCCTGACGTGAACGAAGCGATGCGCGCAGGCGCGGCGAATTCCAGCGACATTTCGTCCGGGATTGAGCGAGTGTGTTTCGCAACGTTGATTCATCTTCGTGTACTGAGCGTCCATGCGCAGGTCATTATCATATCTTCACCGTGGACGGGGAGGGGAAAACGCATGAGTTTGCCAATCGCCGGGTGTTTTCACGCTGTCCCCGCCCAAATCGGTTTCCATCGCGGCATTGGCGGCGGATGACCGGCGGATCGGCGTGAATTGCATTTTCAACGCAAGAACTGAAATAAGCCGCATGCTTATTTCAGTGGGCGCAAATAGGCGACCTCAGGACTTTCCGCTAGAGCAAATTGAATAAAACTGCAGCCGCAAAAGAACACAAGGGAACAGACATCTTTGCGATCTTCTGTGTTCTTTGCGGCTAATAGCGGCCACACAATTTACTACTGACTACTGAGCGCTGACCGATTCAAGACTTTCTTCCACATCCGGCCGTCGAACAGATGCACGCTCCGCTCGGCGTATCGGGCGAACCGCGGATCGTGCGTGACCATGCAGATCGTCGCGCGTTCGCGATGGAGGTCGCGCAAGAGGTCCATCACCGCCTCGCCGTTTTTGGAGTCGATCTGCCGCAGCCGGATGGCCCGGCAATGGAGACGTATTCGCCCTTCTTGATCTCCAGGTGAATGCCGGAAAGCGCGTGGGTCTCGACCTCGTCGATGTAGAAGACCTTGGTGATGCCTTCGAGTTTGATCAAAGCGTCGTCTCTTGTCATGGGTCCGTTGTCAGTTGTCAGTAGTCAGTTGTTGGTTGCCAGTGGTCCGTTGTCATTTGCTTTCATTCCGGGTTCCGCATTCCGCGCTCCGCGTTCGAGTCATTCGCATCTCAGCGCCTCTATCGGATTCACGCGGGCGGCGCGGCGGGCGGGAAGCCAGCAGGCAAACAAAGCCACGGCCCCAAGCACCAGCGCGACAGCAATGAAGGTCGCTGGATCGGTGCTGCTGAGGCCGAAGAGGTACGCGCGCAAAACCCGCCCGCTGGCAAGTGCAACGGTTATCCCGATCACGCCGCCCACCGCCACGAGCACCAGACCTTGGCCCAGGACGAGCCGAATCACGTCGCCAATCTGCGCGCCCAGCGCCATCCGGAGGCGGCTTTGTGGAGCCTGGATTCCATCTCGCTGGCGCGGGCCTCTGCTGTCGCGGATTGTTGCTGGAGCTTCGCCAGTTTCTGTTCCTCCTGTTGAGTTGCGGTTTGAAGCGCCTTAAAATTCGCCGCCTTCTGGTCGAACGTGGCGAGTTGCTCCTTCTGCGACTGAACCTGCTGCCGTAATATGGCCAACTCGGTATTCAACTTATCGCGCGCCTGACGCAAATTGTCCGCTTCCTTTTGAATTTGCTCAAAGCGTGTCTGAGCGGCGGACGCATCGGTTTCAACTTGCTTGCGGCGCGCCTCAACATTGCCTAGGGCATAAGTGGAGTCGTTGAGGCGGCGCTCCGCTTCCGCTGCCATTCGCACCAGGGCTTTGGCGTCGGTGTTGGTTTTTGTAAGCGTAACCAACTCGGACTTGAGCCGGTCAACGATCGCAGTGAGCTCGGTTTTCTGCTTAATTGCGTCCAACAGACTGCGGTTCGTGTCTTCCAGACGTTTGCCGACCTCTGAAATGTCGGACTCGGTCTGCCGCTTTTTCGCCTTCAAGGAATCCACGGCCGCTTGGGCGTCGACTTTCTCTTTGAGCCGCTGGTCCCAGTCCGCGACCGTCGGCGCGAGAACTTCTTTCCGTTTTGTCAGAGACTCGACTTCGACCTGAAGCGCGGACAACTCGGTGCGTTGCTTGGCGGCTCGAACCTCCGCCTCCGCGGCCTGTCTTTTCGAGTCGTCGAATCGACTCAGCTTCACGATGAGGACGGCCGAGAGCAGTACGTTGCCGGCAAGTGCGACAACCAAACCTGCGACGAGCCACGGTTTGATGACGGTGTTCATGGTTGAAGGCGCATTCCAGATTTCATCCGCCTAGGATTCTTGGGGGACGCGCGCTTGTTGTTGTTCTGCGCAGGCATTCGCTTTCGGTTTATCCACTTGTAGATTGTGTCCGGGTTGACGCCTAAATGGTCAGCGATCTGTTCAACTGACAACCAGTGTTCGTTCATAGCCTTTTGTTCTCGCGGTTTGACCGTGGAAAATTCGCCTTCTTTAGGTGCAAGGATTTTGGAGTGTAATGGGTCTGTCCAAAAAAGCGAGACAAATCATATCAAAACCCACTTGGGGCGGTATCAATAGCCACGGGTAGTTGGGGAAAGGATGGAAAAAACGCCCTTGCCGGAACAGCGTAAAGCATTCTGCGTCTAGGCCTGCACATCCCTTCGGTTGGGAGGTTGGTGCAAGAGAAAGCGTTTCCCTGGGTGGTCTAGGCGGAAGGAGCGGAGTATCCGAAGTTATGCTGGCAACGGAAGGAGGACGCTAAGCAAGCGGAGAAATCAACGGTTCAAGTAATTCCACAGCGACAGGAGATTCAATTCAACTGGGACGAGGTCTTGCGCCCCTTCGAGCGGGAAGAAATGTCAAGCAGCCACGCGAACCCGTCGCCGAACCGATTCGATGAGCGTCGTCGCTTTGGCGGGATGCCGAGGGGATTCCTTGGCCAGCGCCTGGCGCGCCAGTTCCATCGCCCGTTCTTCCGTGATGCTGAACCCTTCGATCCGCATATCGTTGACAGCTTGTCGGACTGCTTCCTGTTCTTCTGGTGTCAAGTCACGCATCTGTGGCAGTTTAACCCTCAACGATACCGATGTCCACTCATCTCTGGTCCAAAATCCAAGCGGTCGGCGTCAGTCCCAACATCACAACTTTGGAGAAGTACGAGGAGATCGTAACCTTGGGACTAATTCGCGCGCGTTTGCAGGCGCGGGCCGAGCCAATTGTTAATCCCGCTGCCGCGGTGGTCGCCGACTACCACAGACTTATCTTCGAAAATGTTTATCCGTGGGCGGGACAGTTTCGCAAATTGGGTGAACTGAGTGTGGTCGGCGGAGCGGTAGGAGCGGAATGGGATCGCATCGGACGCGAACTCGACATGCTTAACTGGCAGGCCGGGGAACTATTGGCACAGGCCCGATCCGAAGGCGACTTCTTACAATCGCTGGCTTTCACGCATGTTCGTTTTGAACGCATTCATCCGTTTCGCGACGGTAATGGGCGAGTAGGCCGTGTGTTGCTGGATGGCCAGTTGAATGCAACGTTGGGACCGAAGGTGCGTCCATTACTCGACCGCGAAAGATATTTGGCTGCGCTCAGAGTCGCCCAGCAAGGAGAGCTGGCAGACATGGTGAACCTGCTCGCTCAGCGGGAAGGCATCAGATACGAAGAACGTCACTATGTAGCGCCCTTCCGATTGGCGCCATTCATGTCCGATGGCATCGAGCGCTCGTTTGAGGGAGACCTGCTGCGTTCACGACTTGGGGCGATATAACGCGACAACACCCGATTTTTCACGACATTTGATCTGTCTTCCGCATTCCACGCCGGTCTGATTCTGGACTGAGGACTTCATTTGCACGTAATAGTTCTTCGTGCGCGAAATCCTAGAGGCAAGAGCTGGCAGCCGGGCGGCGGGTCAAGTTGGAGCGCAGAGGGCGACAGGGCGAGCAAAAGCTTGACGCGCCGGCCGGCGGCCTACAATCGACACACCGATTCGCGCGCGAAACCTGCGACTGCGTTGCAGCGATTTAGCCGAATCGTTCATCCCGTCCTCATTCTACCCCGATACTCGGGATTTTGGCTTCGGTCTGACGAGCGGCAAGCGGCTGTGGAGTCGAGCGTATAGCGAGGGGAACGCCGCGCCGCCGAACGGCAGACGGAAGCAATGGGCGGATGCCCGACGCCGATGCAGAGTCCGTGACGAGCGTGAGCGACGTGATGCCGCGCGGACGAAGGAGCACGGAAACAAGCGAGCGTTGGTCACGGCGGACATAAGCCCTGAGCGCATCCTTGCGCAACAAGCGCATCCGGCTTGGAATTCTGCGGTATGTGCCAAAGCGTTTGATCGATGTCAGTTAGCTTCGGTTGGGACGTTGGCGATGGGAGACGGAGCGGTTCCGAAGGAGGGAAGCAAGGGCCGGAGGAAGTAGCGGAGCGACCGAGCCAAAACCCAACGGAAGCGCTACGCGACTGCGTTACCCCAAAGCCGGAACGAGCACGCGCGGAGTAGAGCGAGCGGCAGGGGCGTCGGGGTGCGCTCGCGGCACGAAGCGCGTGTTGGTTCCGGTGCATTTCCTAAGCGTGGACAGAGCGTGGATTAAGTGGCCAATGCGAATCCTGAGCTTGGAACTGCCGCCAACGCCGGTATGCTGCCGCTATGGCAGCAACTGTTGAACGGATTCTTGAAGATGCGCTTGCGCTTACGGATGACGCTCGTCTGCTTTGGGCGGAGCGTCTCGTGGAAAGTGTCAACGCGTCCGCAAACCCGGAAATCGAGGGGCGGCAACTCGCCGAGGTGCGCCGCCGGATGGCGGATGTCAGCGACGGGCGAGTCAAGCTCGTTCCCCGTGAAGCCGCGCTGCGCGAGGTGCGTGAGGCCGTCCAGCGCACCAGGTGATCTGGCGGCGCATTTGTTTAATAACTGACGCAAATCACCAAACTGAAAATATCGCTATGGGCTTGCTCAACGTGTTCCAACGAATCTCTCAGTCTCCGACCAATCCACATCCAGCCGCCGCGCCGCGTACGTTCGATGTGGCGGACTTGTATCGTGGTCCTGTTTCCACCCAAGACGGCACCCCGGACGCAGGCGCGCCGCCGCTGGACGAGAAACTGCGCCAGGCTTATTTCTGGATTGTCAACACGGCCATCATCAGCCCGCATTACGACGTGGAATACAATGACGGCCCACCGCAATCATTCGTGCTGGGCGACAGTAAGAGCCGCTTGACCTTGCCCTCGGCGCAGAGCTATTCGAGTTTTGTTTTATTGCCAATGTTGACGTTTGCCACACGCCGCAAATATCTTTTTATTGGCGGTCCGGGTCGCGGGAAAACGGCGAGTGCGATACTCATGGGCGTGCTGGGAGGCTATTCGGTGCGCGAGGTCAGGCGTGCGATGCAGCACGGCCATCCGCAGATGACAATCGCCGATTTGCTTGGCAACCCACTTCCCGCCGACCTGGTCAACGCCCAGCGTATCGAAGACATCCGCATCTCATGGCGGCAATGGCTCAGTATGAGGGTGAAGATCATTGATGAATACAACCGCATTCCTACTCGCACACAGAGCGCCTTGCTGACGGTCATGGGCGACAACTACGCGGAAATTCTGAACCACATCTACGAATGTCCGGAGTCTGCCTGGTTTCTGACCGCCAATGACGACCAAGGCGGTGGCACCTATCAGGTGATCGAAGCTTTGCGTGACCGCATTGATGTCGTCGTCCAGGCGTTGGCTTTCAACCCGCGATTCCTCTCAGACCTGCTTACACGCATCGAGGAGAACATTCGTCCTGACGAAGTAGTGCCTCGTCAAATCGTCTTCACTGAATCCGAAGTGGATCGGATGCAGGAAGAAATCCGAGCGGTAGCGATACCGGGTGAAGTGCGGCGGCGTTTGGAATTCTTCGCCAGTCAATTTGAATTCTGTGAAGTAGCTGCCGACCAATTTGAATACAAGACCAAGGATACCGCACGTCTGGCCGGCGTCGAATGGCACCTCCTCGCCGCCCAGGAAACCGGCCGCGACCGACTCAAGGACATCGGGTGCCAAACGAAAAACGGCTTATCCGTTCGCGTGCTGATGACGTTGCTCATTTACTCAAAAGCATTGGCTTATTTTCGCGGTAATCGAATCGTCGAACTTGAGGATGTCCGGCAGATTCTCCCGTTCGTCCTGCACGATAAATTGTCACCCGACAGCGAAGCGCCGTTTTTCGACGCGCCAGGCAATGCTGTTTTCCGTGCTGACCGTATCGGCTGGCTTCGCAAGGTGCTTGATCTTTCTTGCGCCGATTACGACCGCGTGAATCTTGATCGCGATGATCCTGTGGCCGAGCTCGCTACAGAATTCCGTCGGGGTCTTGATGGCTTGAGCGAGAACGAAACGCGCGCCCGTCTCGTGAGAATTGAACGACTCATCACTGAATGGTCCAAAGGCCGAAAACTTTACGGGCACATCTACGACGACGTGCTGAAGCTCAAGTATCTGCACCAGCGCTATACGAATTATCTGCGATGGTTAAAAACGCAATGAGGCATCGAAATGGTAAGCACCGCGCTCGCTTCAATACTTCGCTCCGGCCGCGCTGATTTCAACGCGCGTTTCGTTGCCGCCCGGCGCATTCATCCCGAGCTTGAGCCTGGCGCGTTCACGGGGTTCTTAGGAACGGCAGTGGATGATCTGGCACAGGCCGTTGAAAAAGTTCGAGCAGACCGACTTGGCGAAGTGACCATGGCAGCTTACGACGCTGCCCTTGAACTCGTCGGCCAAAAACTCGCGGGTCCCGGCGCCCGCATGAAGGCCATCGAAGAAGGTTGGTGTCGCATTCTGCCCAAGGCTGCGTCGCTTGTCGCAATGGCACCGGGTCGTCTCATTCCCGCCGTGTGCAATGCGGTGCATCAACTCGCATCCACACCAGGGGCTCGTCCGGCACACTGGATTGAGACAATGGAGGAGCTCGCGCCGCAGTGCGCGGATGCTGACGCGTTTTTGAAATTGGGCCAGGTTGCTGCGTGGCGCGCGGGACTGGCTCATTTACGATCTGGAGCGATCGCGGCAGCCGACGCGTTGCCCGAACCGATGGCGCTCGCCGCGTTCGGTGCAAAGTCCGGCTCCTCGTGGGCTGGCGTGCGAGAGCGACTTCTCGCCAATCCATGGTTTGATCCGGCGAGCGAACCGAAACCTTCCTCCACCCTCCGCGTTGTTACGCAAGCGGGATCGTTCAAAGGTTTTGGTGGCCTATTCATCGAGCCTCCTCTTGTCGTTTCGTCGGGTGAGCACTTTCTCGTTCGAAGCGAAAGCGAATGTTGGCTGCTGACTGCCGACGTTTTCGGAGCAACATTTCATCGCGCCTCCATCAAAGAGTTCGAGA
>QHOP01000421.1 GCA_003219345.1 Verrucomicrobiota bacterium | reverse complement strand
TCGCGATGATTCGTCTTCAAGACCAGTCAATCGTCGTGAGCCTGCCGGAAGTGGCGGCGAATCATGTCGAACGCTACGCCGTGGAAGTTCTCGCCCACGAAATCGGACACCACGTTCTCGCACCCGCAACGCTGACCGACCATGGGAGGATGATTGCGCGGATGCGTTGGGCGCTGCCAACCATTGAGCAACATGCTCCGATGGTTGCAAACCTTTACACCGACCTGCTCATCAACGACCGGCTCCAGCGTAGCGCCGGATTGCGGATCGCTGATGTTTACCGCGCCATTAGTGGCCGAAAACGTCGGCAGTCAGCAGCCAACATTCGCTTTCGCTTCGAACGAGAAAGTGCTCACCCGACGAAACGACAAGAGGAGGCTCGATGAATAGGCCACCAAAACCTTTGAACGATCCCGCTTGCGTAACAACGCGGAGGGTGGAGGAAGGTTTCGGTTCGCTCGCCGGATCAAACCATGGATTGGCGAGAAGTCGCTGAACGTGGCGGTGCGATACATCCTGCTCAAGACCCGACCTTAGCCGACTCTCCCGATGAAGATAGTGAGGCGAAGGATACAGTCGCCGCGACGCCAACTGAGGCACAGCAGAACGCCCCGTCTCGCGGTCAAGCCCGGGAACCGTTTCAGTTCGGCGAGATTCTGCGTGCCGCAGGCCTGGACATTTCAGACCACGACGCAGCGGTGCGTTATTATCGCGAACGTGCGCGTCCCTATTTAATTCCATTCCCAAGTCGGAAGGTGCCTGAGAGCACCGATCCGCTGCCTGAAGGATTGGAACCGTGGGACATCGGCCAGGCGCTCGATGCCGCTGATTGGCTCCAATCAGTGCTCCAAAGCCCGCGCATTGTTCCCGGCATGACGACTGTCCAGCGTGTTTGGGGCACGACTGAAGGTCGCGAACCAAAGCGTGAACCGCTCGATCTCGACCTTTACGTGGACAGCTCCGGCTCGATGCCAAATCCACAGCGAATTACTTCCTATCCGGCGTTGGCAGGCGCGATTCTGTGTCTTTCGGCATTGCGCGCCGGAGCACGTGTGCAAGCGACTTTATGGAGTGGCAAAAATCAATTCACGACGACAAAAGGTTTTGTTCGCGACCATGAAGCAGTGTTGACGGTGCTTACCGGCTACTTCGGCGGCGGGGCCGCATTTCCGATTCATGTGCTGCGCGACACTTACACAGCGCGAAAAGTCGATGCACGTCCCGCGCACGTCCTGGTGATCTCGGACGACGGAGTTTCGACGATGTTTGATAGCGATGAGCGCGGCAGTTCCGGCTGGGACATCGCCGCGAAGGCTCTGGCGCGAGCTGCGGGTGGAGGCACATTGGTTTTGAACCTGCCGGCAAACTGGACGGCGTCAGCATCGGGTCCGTACTGTGAAATCCGCCGCGCTAGGGACGAGCAAGGCTGGCATGTGCATCGCGTCGCATCGCTGGAAGAACTGGTTGAATTCGCGCGCCAGTTCAGCCGATTGCAATACGGAGATGCGGTTCGCTCACCGAAACAATTGCAGCAGAGAGGCGCATGATCGTTGTCTGGCGAATTACTCAGCGCTGCAACTTAAGCTGCCCGTTCTGTGCCTACGACAGACGCGTGACTCGGCCCCGGCGTGAAGCGGACGTTGAAGCTGCCCGACGTTTCGGTTCTATGCTTGCCGAGTATCAGCGCAACGCCGGTGACCCCGTTCTGGTGAGTTGGATCGGGGGCGAACCTTTTTTGTTTTCGGCGCTGAATCGTCTCACCGTTTCCTTCACCAAGGAACTCGGTCTGCGCGTGAGCGGCACGACTAACGGAACGACCCTGAGCAGCGCCTCCGTGCGCGACCATGTGCTCGCTCATTACGACGAATTGACGATAAGTGTAGATGGCATCGGCTCCGTTCATGACGAACTCCGTGGATGGCCGGGAGGTTACGCGGCGCTGCGCGAATCCGTCGCTCAACTCTCCGAAGCGAAGCGCATAAATAATCAGGGGCCGCGCTTGCGCGCGAATGTCGTGCTGATGCGACAGACCATCGGCGAGTTCGAGCGGCTCTGTCTCGAACTCGCGGGATGGGGAATTGAAGAAATCACCTTTAATCAACTTGGCGGCCGTGACCGGCCTGACTTCTTTCCTACACACCGGCTGTCGCCCGAACACGCAGAGTGGCTGAGGAACGAGATTCCTCGTCTTCGCGCGCGACTCGCCGGGCTTGGCGTTCGCCTCCGCGGGAGGGATGCGTATCTTTTCCGCATTCAAGCCAGCAGCCGTGATGAAACTGTTCCAGTGGCGAACTGCCGTCCAGGAGAACAGTTCCTGTTCATTAACGAGGACGGAATCGCGTCACCGTGCAACTTTACGACGCAAGATTATGGTGTTTCGATAAGCGAGTTGGACAGTGTTAAAACGCTGCTCGCGTTACCAGGACGCTTCGCACAGGCACGACGCGAACGGCGTTCAGCTCCTTGCGAGGATTGCCATAGCACCCAAGTTTTTGAGAAATTCGCTGCATAACGAATGCAACAGGAAGGCCCCATCCTGGAATCGTTGACCCGCCGACTCGCGGAAACGCCCGAAGAATTTCTAGCGGAGCCGCGCATTGGCCAAACCGGTCGCGCGCACGTGGCGGCGGTTGTGGGCGATTTGCTTCAACTCCTCAATGCGTCGGCCCAAGCGGATGAGCTCGCGCGATTCGCCGGCAGCGATGCACGCCGGGATCGGAACCGGCTGGGCATTACACTCCTGCTCTGCTGGCTGCTATCCGACGATTGGTTTCGCCAGACAAAACTTGAGGCCAGGAACATCTTGGAGCTCCTCGACGGAGAATCCAACGAACTGGCCGTGCAGGTAGCCGCGCGAAAATTCGTGACGGACCCGGACCGCCGAGAAGAATTGGCACGTGTCGCGCTTGCGCGGCTCGGCTTTCGGCCCGCTGGCGAGACGCTGGCGCAAGCACAGGATAGGTTAACTACACTGAATTCCTCTGAGCGCGCCCGTGTAATGAAAGCTGCTCGTGCAGCCGAAGAACGGGCACGGCAAATTCGCGAAGCGCTCGTCCGCAAAGCCGCCGAGGAATCCGCCGACAAATTCACGCGCGAATGAATCCCGATACCATCACCGATGCCGAGCGTTTTCCGACGTTAACCGAAGAAGGGCGACGGATGCTGGATTTCTTGCGCGAGCATCCACACGCTCCGATTTTTCGCAACGAGAGCGGGAATCGGCTCACTGCTGATGAGGTATCGCGGGTGCGCGAATTCGAGCGCGATGCGCTGTTGGCTGAAGTCGGCTGGCGCCCCGGCGAACTGCCGTCGTGGCTTGACGATTTTGTTGGGCAATGTTTTGCCGACGTTCCATTCTATCGGCGCTACGGTTCCTCTTCCGCAAAATTCCAGGATTTACCGACGATTTCTCGCGCCGACCTCAGCCGCGACATTGCGCAGTTTGTCCCTGATTCAGCTCCGATTGACCGGCTGATCAATTTTCGAACCAGTGGCACTACCGGACATTCGTTGCTGCTGGCATCGCATCCGGTCGTCGCGGCGAGTTATCTCGCGTTTCACAAGCGGGCGCTGCGTCGGTTCGGCATCGAATTGCGTTACGGTCGTGGACAAGTGGGTGTTGTGCTTATCGGCTTCCAACGGAAATGTTTTACCTACGTTTCAGTGACGCCGACAATGGACGAGTCTGGCCTCGCGAAAATAAATCTCCACCCCGCTGACTGGCGCGATCCCGACGACCGCGCGAAGTATCTCGATGCGCTGGCAGCGGAGGTTTACACGGGCGATCCAATCGCCTTCGCTGAGTTGTTGAAACTCCCGGTGCAAACGAAACCGCGTGTGATGCTCTCTACTTCGATGACATTGCTGCCCGCGATGCAGCAACGATTGAAGGAACGCTTCGGCTGTCCTGTGCTCGACCTGTACTCGATGAATGAAGCAGGGCCGGTCGCAGTTGCTGATGCCGCCGCCGGCGGCCACGTGTTGTTGCAGCACCGGCTCTACGTCGAGATTCTTGATGATGCGAGTCAGCCGTTGCCTCCCGGCGAACGTGGCGAAGTAACGCTTACAGGTGGATTCAATTTTTGTCTTCCACTGTTGCGTTACCGCGCGGGCGACTACGCGGCGCTTCGTTTCAACGGTAGCGAACCAGTGCTCATCGGTCTTGAAGGCCGCCCGCCCGTTTGCTTCCGCAACATGCGCGGAGAATGGTTCAACAACATTGAAGTCACTCACGCCTTGCAGCGCTTCGCCATTCCTCAGTTCACGTTGCATCAGGAACGTGATGCCGGATTGCTTCTGCGATTAAGTGGAGCGGGCCACGACGAAAATCAGATCCGCAATTCACTCTTCGACCTTTTTGGTCCCGGACAGCGGTTAGTGCTGGAGCGAGTCCCATCTTTCGATGGAAAGGTCGTGCAATACACCTCCGATCTTGTCGCTTCGAGCCATGAGTCGGAATGACGATTTTGCCGGAGCACTTCTTGGGACAGCGGTCGGAGACGCTTTAGGCTTGCCTGCGGAGGGACTTTCAGCGCAGCGAATCAAACGCCGTTGGCCTGAGGGTTGGAAGCATAGATTACTTTTGAATTTCGGTATGGTCAGCGATGACACAGAACATACAGTGATGGTCGCGCAGGCGTTGATTTCTGCACCGAGAGATTCAATTGCGTTCCAAAGAGAGCTTGCCCGTCGCCTGAGGTGGTGGTTTGCGCGATTGCCCGCAGGTGTTGGATTGGCGACCGCGCGATCATGCATCAAGCTTTGGCTAGGCTTTTCTCCCAGTCGGAGTGGCGTTTTTTCTGCCGGGAATGGCCCGGCCATGCGATCCGCAGTTATCGGAGTCTTTTTTGCTGATGACGCTGAGAGACGTCGGGAGTTTGTGAGAGCCGCAACCCGACTTACGCATACCGATCCAAAAGCGGAAGTTGCGGCCAACGCGATTGCGGAAGCTGCCGCGTACGCGGTGCGCAAGGACGAGCCCGTCACGACTTTCTTCTCGAAGATCGAGGAATTAAGTGAAGATTCCGAGTGGCGAAGTTTGAGCCGCCGGCTGCGCGAGGCGTTTGCGGCAAACGAGACGGTTGAGAAGTTTGCTCCTTCGCTAGGTCTTGAGAACGGAGTTACTGGCTACGCCTATCACACGGTTCCCGTTGCGTTGTACGGATTTGTCAAAAACACGGACTCTTTCGAGTCGGCCCTTACGAGCACTCTGAATTGTGGCGGTGATACGGATACTGTTGGAGCAATTACCGGAGCGTTAGCTGGAATTTCCTTCGGGCCAGGTAGCTTTCCAAAAGTCTGGATTGATCGTTTGCGAGACTGGCCCTGCACGAAGGAATTCCTCCGACAACTCGCTGCCCAACTCGATTGCTGCTCTCAATCTGGAACAGCCAATGCGATCACTCAGCTATTCGGTTATCGGAAGCCTGGTTCGCAATTTGCTTTTTCTTTTGGTAATTCTAGTTCATGGCTTCGGCCGTTTGGTGCTTCGGTAAAGCGACTAAGAATCGAATGAACAAAGGAGTTGAAATTGCAGCCAATGTTCTGAACGCATTGTCCATCATCCTCGCCGGCTGCAACAGCGTGCATACCTGGTGGATCGGAATCAGCGGCTGCGTTCTTTTCGGCGCGGTTTTCTTTACCGCGAGGCTTTACGCTGATGTGACGTTGCAGGCGTTCTTCGTCGTGACGAGCGTAATCGGTTGGTGGGCCTGGCTGCACGGTCGCCGGGGCGAGCAACTTCCGGTGCGCCGAGTGCAACCCGCGTTGGCCGCCGGATTATTCGTGGCCGGAGCAATCGTCGCGGCAGGCTATGGCTGGTTACTCCATCGCTTCACCGATGCGTACGCACCGTTCCTAGATTCCGTCGTTCTCGCGTTCAGCGTCCTCGGCCAGTTTCTTTTGATGGGTCGGCGTTACGAGTCGTGGTGGTGCTGGCTGCTGGTGAACACGATTGCAGTGCCACTTTACCTCTCCCGCGGGTTGCACGTGACCGCCGTACTTTACGCGGCGTTTTGGGTGAACGCTGTTATCGCCCTGGTGCGCTGGCGGCGATTTTTAAACGTCGCATGAGCAAACGGTTTCGACGCGGTCTCGTCGTGGGCAAGTTCGCGCCGCTTCATCGCGGCCTGTCCCTTGCGTCTGCAAGGAGTCCAGCGTCCCATATTCTGTTCTGATTATCATTACCACGAGCTCGTGCTCATGGTGCGCTCGCTTGGGCGCAGATTCATCGAGGTCGTGTTGTAACTTTCTTTCATGATGACGATGAAGGCGCAATTCAATCTGTCGAATGCGGAGAAGTATTTTAAGGAGCATTTGCGGGTCGGGGATTACTACATGGAAGGCCGGAGCGTTACGGGCGAGTGGTATGGCAAGGGAGCTGAGGAATTGGGCTTGTCCGGTGTTACCAACGAACCGGAGTTTCTGAGGCTGTGTCGGAATCTTGATCCGCAAACAGGGGAACGGTTGACGCAGCGGTTGAATAGCAAACGAGTTTCTGTGGACGGGAAGGGGAAGACTCATGAGTTTGCCAATCGCCGGGTGTTTTTCGATTTCACGTTGTCACCGCCCAAATCGGTTTCGATTGTCGCGCTGGTGGCCGATGACCGCCGGATCATCGAGGCGCACGACAATGCGGTTCAGGCGGCATTGGAGGAGTTACAATCCTTCGCAGCCACACGTGTGCGGAAATCCGCGCGGGGATTTTGAGATTGAGGGCGTCTCGCAGGACCTGATCGACCGCTTTTCCAAGCGGCATCGGGAAATTGATGAGAAGACCCAGGAGCTGCTGGCGCGACAACCGGAGAAGGCCGCGCGAAATGTGCAGGAAATTCGCGCGAATATCGCGCACAAGGAACGGGCGCGGAAGATCAAGGATGTCGGCCTCACCAAGATGCGGTCGCATTGGAAGAAACAGCTATCGTTCCGCGAGCGGTTTCAACTGCACCGGCTTGACCGCAAAACCTCCCTGGCTCCCGCAGCGCAGCGGATAACGCCAGAGCAAGCGGTGAGTTGGGCGGAACATCATTTATTCGACCGGCGTTCGGTCGTCCACGAGCATGAGATTTGGCGTCACGCACTGGACCATGCCCGGGGACAGGACTTCTCCCTTTGGGAGATCCAATCGATCACCAGCAGACGCGATTACGTGCGCGGCGAACAATTTCAGGGCAAGGTCACCACAAGGGAGGTCATCAACAGGGAATGGGAGATTGTGTGTCTGGCTCGAGACGGAATCGGACGGTACGGTGCGTTTGTTACGGATGCTCGCTCAACGAATGTGCCTTTAGGTGCGGAGCAACGTCAGGCCGTCGAGCATATCCTCTCCTCGCGCGATTTCGTGACGCTGTTCCGGGGCGGCGCCGGTACCGGCAAAAGTTACACGCTTCGGGAAGTGCATTCGGCGCTCAAGCGAAAGGGTTGCCCGGTTCAGGTCCTCACCGTCTGCCAGCCGAAGGAACTGGCGTTGTCCAACGGTGACCGCCTGCAACTCAAGGCCAACAGCAAAGCCCAGGACGGTCGCAGATTGGCCAATGGCGAACTGGTCACGATCGAAGAGATTCACGCCGATGGACGAATTGCGTTGGAGGATGGGCGGGTGCTGCCGAAGGATTATCGCCAGTTCGTTCGTGGCTACGCGGTCACTTCCTATGCCGCTCAAGGCAAGACCGTGGATTACGTTTTGTTCTCCGATTCCGCCGTCAAAGCGGCAACCAACGACCGGCAATGGTACGTCACGATTTCGCGCGGGCGCAAGGGCGTCCAGATTTTCACGGCCGACAAACACCAGCTTCGCCAAAACATTGCGCGTTCGGGCGACCGACCTCTGGCTCTCGATATTGCCAAACCCGAAGAAAGTTTCGCGCACCGGCTGGCGAGAATCTGGAAACGGGACGTTGCTTATGTCTTCGATGTTCGGCGCTCGCAACACGAGTCTGCGCAGCGCCAGGCCCAAAGCATTGGAGAGTCTGAATCCGTTAAGCCATCCGAAACCGTCTCGCAGTCGCAACCGATTCGTCAGGCCCGGAGCATCGCCCACAAGCACCATCAAACCCAAACCATCCGCCGAGGAATGCACCCATGAAACCGAATTCACCATCCTTCACATTCGCACCGGAATCCCACAAGCGTAATGTGCCAATGGATCACTTGCGCGTCGAACTAAGCGCTTCGTGTTTTTACTTGTTTTCCTACCACCACATGGATGTCGCCAAATTTGAATCAGGTGATGGCAAGGACACGATCACTATTTCATTCCTGAATCGCCGGGTCCGGATTTCTGGCACCGATCTCAGGGACTGGGCGATGGCTCTCCAAACCCGCACAATCGAGTCGATCAAGCCTGTTCCCACTCGCTACTCAGCGTTGGGAAGCGAAGGTGGAGCCGTCGAAGCAATCGAGATTGAAGACACGTCAACCCAGGGATGACAGCGCGCTCGCGGAATTGGAAGAGTGTTCTGCGTCCTTGCTGAGATCAATTCCTTTGCGGATTCGGAGTCCCTTGCTTCACAGCAGCCTCTATCTCCCGCGAATCGGTGATCTCTCGCTCCTCCGCGAACGTGACTTTCTGAGCCATGCTTGTTGAATGCGCGTCGCGCAGATGCCCATAGACCTTCATGGCGAGCGCACCGCCGTCCTTGTGGCCAAGCCACCGGCTGACCGTGGGGATGTCAACGCCCGCTTCAATGCACCGCGTGGCGAAGAGATGGCGCAGGTCGTGATGCGTGAATCTGGCGATTCCGAGCGCCTTGCTGGCTCGGTTAATAGCCCCCTGGCACTCCTTCACGCGCATCACCGGAGTGTTCAACGGTTCCTTTGGTCGATCAGCCCGCAATCGTTTCAACAATCGACGGCAGTCGGGTATCATGGGCACTCGACGAGCCTCGCTGTTTTTTGTGCCTGTCTCGGGGTTTCCTCTGACCACGATTTGCCCGCGCTCGAAATCGCAGTCCGCCCACGTCACGTGCGCGGCTTCGCTTTTTACTCGCAGACCAGTGTACGCAAGGAACTCGACCAGATCCGCGCTGGCAAGCCCGGGTCCGAAGGGAACGCGGCGAATCTCCTTAACTAAATCCAAGAACTTCTTCTGTGAAGGAAGCGTGAGTTCGTTCTGTCGCACGCGCACGCGCTTCAGATTCTCGGCGGGGTTGCTGTAACGGACGCCTTGCTCGACTGCGAGTTCCAGGATCGCTCGCAGGACAATTAGCGTGTTGTTGTAATTCGTCGGACTTACCTTCTTCGCGTACCGAGACGCCCACTGACGACACTCGTCGTGGGTCAACTTCCGGACATCGGTGCCGCCGAGACTTGGCCAACTCTTGAGCATCGCCTCAAGGCGCTCCTTGTAATACTCCTTTGTTCGCGGTTTGAGGTTCGGAGTTCCGTCGAGGCGTTCCTCATATTCTTTCGCAAGATCCCGGAACACCGCTGTCCCCTCGATCAAACGCTGACCCCCTTCGAGTTTGGCCCGTTCCTTTTTCTCCAGGTCGGCCAATTTGAGCTTTGCGACACTCAGGACTTTGGTCTTGAGACTTTGGCGAATAAGCTTGCCGCCTACTCTGATTCGGGCGAAATACTTTCGAGATGGCGAGTAACGAACCAGGTTTGCATACGGCGTTTTCTGCCAGAGCAATTCGCGGTCGTCGGGCGGAAGCGGGGGACTTTTGCGTTTCACGCCTACAGTATCAGATTGCAGTATCAGATTGTCAAGTTGCCTCAGGAATTGTAGTTGTAACATGTTGTAAATGAGCGAGTGGAAGGGTGGCTGAGTGGTTGAAGGCACCTGACTCGAAATCAGGCTTAGGGGAAACCCTAACGCGAGTTCGAATCTCGCCCCTTCCGCCAGTTGTTCCAGGTGCGCACCAGGACAACCACGCCGGCGCTTCGCCAAATGAATCAGAATTCAAAGTCCACAAAACAGTTTGCTGTCGCGCTGGCGGCCGTGTTGGGTGGAGTCGCGTTGGGTTCCTTTATCGTGATAAGGAGGGATGAGCCGGGGCGGTCGCAGCGGCCACTTCCGATCCCTTCGGGCCCAGGCAAAGACGCGCAGAGGGGCGATTCCTGGACGAATGATATGGTCTGGATTCGAGGCGGGATTTTTTGGATGGGTTCGGCGGATGGAAGCCCGGATGAACAACCGGCGCACGAAGTCACAGTGGATGGGTTTTGGATGGACCAGACGGAAGTGACCAACGATCAGTTTGAAAAGTTCGTACGGGCCACCGGCTACGTCACGGTCGCCGGGCGCAAACCTGACCCAAAGGACTTTCCCGGCGCATCGCCCGAGATGTTGGTGCCTGGCTCAGTCGTCTTCAAACCGCCGCCAGGCGAAGTGTCGCTGGACAATCATTACATCTGGTGGAAATGGACTCCCGGCGCAGACTGGCGTCATCCAGAAGGCGCCGACTCGGACATTAAAGGGCGTGAAAAGCATCCCGTCGTGCATGTTTGTTGGTATGACGCGATGGCTTACGCCGAGTGGGCGGGCAAACGATTGCCGACCGAAGCGGAATGGGAATATGCTTCGCGCGGTGGCCTGGATCGCAAACCGTACGTTTGGGGCGAAGCGCAAACGCCCAATGGAAGATGGCAGGCGAATATCTGGCAGGGCCGTTTCCCAAATGAAAACACTCAAGCCGACGGTTTCCGTGGAACCGCCCCGGTTGCCAGTTTCCCGCCCAACGGCTACGGGCTTTATGACATGGCGGGCAATGTTTGGGAGTGGTGCAACGATTGGTATCGGCCTGACTACTACGCCAGCAGTCCGACGAAGAATCCCAAAGGCCCGACTGAAAGCTTCGATCCGAACGAACCGGGCGTTCCGAAAAAAGTTCTGCGGGGCGGCTCCTACTTGTGCAGCGACCTTTACTGCACCGGCTATCGGCCCAGCGCGCGAATGAAATCTTCACCCGACACGGGCCTGTCGCACACTGGCTTCCGCTGCGTCAAAGACGGCCCGCCGCCGCGTTGAACCGACGCGAGCAACTCGCTGCGCGGCCAGTTTCGCGGACTTTCTCCTGCGCTGTTTAGACCAATTGCCAAAAGAGATTTCCGAAATGAACCCGATTGTCGAATTCCCAACGGCTCTCACCCTTCCCTCTCCCCTCGTCGGATGAGCGGAGAGGGTGGCTTTAGCCGGTGAGGGGAGTTCCTGCACACGACATTGATTGGAAATTAATTATGGCAACCACTCTATTTGGCGGATTTGGCCGGCCAGTTCTTTGATTCGGTCCGCGCGGTTTTCAAATACTCCCCGATCCTCGCCGCGATGTCGGGATGCGAGCTTCACAGCCTTCCAATCACCCATTCGGACAGCTTGTTGGAAACCGCGCTCGTGAAACTCCCAGTAAAGAAACTCATGCTGATTGGTCTGCTTCAAGCCGAGCAGGGTGGGCGTCATCGAAATGCCGTCGATGTCCTTCGGCGGTTTGATTCCGGCGAGTTCGGCGGCGGTGGGCAGGAAATCCCAAAAAGCCCAGACCTGATCGTTCGTGGTGCCGGCCTTGATTTTGCCCGGCCACCGAACGATCATCGGCACGCGAATGCCGCCTTCGTAAAGGTCGCGCTTGATGCCGCGCAACCGACCGGAGCTTTCAAAGAATTTCGGGTCCACGCCGCCTTCCTTGTGCGGTCCGTTGTCGCTGGAGAAGAAGATGATTGTGCCCTGGTCCACCCTCAGTTCCTTGAGCTGGTCCAGGATTTTGCCCACGTCCGCATCGAGTCGCGTGATCATCGCCGCCTTGTTTTTCTCCTGCTGCGGCCAGTCCTCCTTCGAGTAGGGCGCGTCGCCGGGCACTTCCATGCCTTCGTCTTTCAGTTCGTTGTTCGCATGGGGAATGGTATAGGCGAGGTAAAGGAAGAACGGATGCTTTTGATTGATGCGAATGAAATTCAACGCCGCGCGCGTGAACAAATCGTGGGAATATTGGCCCTTCCCGCCATTGGCGTTGCCCCGCAATTGCCACTGGCGTTGATTGCGCCAAAGATATTCCGGGTAATAATTGTGCGCCTGGACTTGATCGAGATAGCCGAGCCATTCATCAAACCCGTGTCGGTTCGGAACGCCGGCCGTTCCTTCGTCACCCAGTCCCCATTTGCCGATGATCGCCGTGTTGTAAACGGCCGGTTTGAGAATCTCGGCCACCGTCACATCGCCCGACTCCAACGGCACGCGCGCGTTGCCGCGAATCCGCGCATGGCCGGTGTGCATCCCCGTCATGAGACTGCAGCGCGACGGCGCGCAGACCGTGCTGCCGGCGTAGCATTGAGTGAAGCGCATCCCTTCCGCAGCCAGTCGATCCATGTTCGGAGTCTTGATTTTCTTTTGTCCGTAACACCCCGGATCACCGTAACCCAGGTCGTCGGCGAGGATGAAAATGATGTTCGGCCTGCCCTGCGCCTTGGCGCGGAGCCCTTCGAGGTACGGCGACTGCGCGTAGCCGACGTGCAAAGTGGCGAGCAGCGCAGAATAAATTCCAAGGCGACCGGAGAATTTCATGAAGGAAGATGTTAAAAGACCCGGAAGACGCGGCCAACAAAATAAGAGATCGCCGGGAATGCGTTGCCAGAATGGCGTGCTGAGATTAAGAAAGGACCTATGCAACTTTCGCTGGTCATGACCGTGATTGGTCGGGACAAACCCGGCTTGGTGGATTCCCTCGCGGGTATAGTGGCTGAACATGGCGGCAACTGGCTCGAAAGCCGGATGTCGCGGTTGGGCGGCCACTTCGCCGGCATCCTTCGCGTGCAAGTGCCCGCCGAAAAAGAAGCTGCTCTGGTCGGCGCTTTGAAAAAACTCGAACCAGAAGGACTGACCGTCGTGATTCATTCCGATCGGCAAGACCACGCGCAGTCCGAGCGGGCACTGGTTTTTCTGGAAATCGTCGGCCAGGACCGTCCGGGCATCGTTCATCAGATTTCGCACGCGCTCGCCGCCCACGGGGTGAACGTCGAGGAGCTCAACACGGAATGCGCCAGCGCGGCGATGTCCGGTGAAATGCTCTTCAAAGCGCAAGCCAAGTTAAACGTTCCCGAGTTATGCAACCTCGCCGAGTTGCGAAACGAATTGGAGAAAATCGCCGAGGACCTGATCGTGGACCTCACGCTAAAGGAGTTGCCGCGTGAGGTGCCGGCTCGTGGGATGTAAAGCACGGAAAAGATTCGGGTTCCCATACGCGCTGGAAATGGCGTCGAGGCTCCCCATGAACCGTACCCCCGTAGCGGCGTCTCGGCAGAGCGCCGCTGGTCCCGCAACTGCGGGATTCCCACGAATTGCGGCGCTCTGCCGAGACGCCGCTACGCCAGGGTTCATGGTCCCAATGCGTGCGCAAAAGCGAAGGAGGCGCTGGCTCACACAGTATGCGCGCCCGGTGGAAGCGCGCTACTTCATCTCAAAGTCCGACGGTTTGAGGCCGCGCCTGAATTTGCCAAAACCAAAAAAGCTTGGATGATATTCGCCCACGTAAGCGACACTGCGGGTCGGTGAAATTTTGTCCTCAAGGCCGAGGCCCCAGTAAACCGCGTTCACGAAGAGACGGCGCAGGTCTTCGCATTCCAAATCCACGGCCGCGCCGATGGTGCTGCAAACGATGCGCGAGGTTTGGCCGGATTCCCACGTGTAATTACGCGTCCAGATGATCGGCATCATCGGATTGTTCTTCGGTCCGTCCACGGGTTTGTCCGTCGGTTTCATGCCTTCGAGCACCTGGCCATCGACGAGGACTTGCGCGTCCCTGGGCAGGTGGGCAATGCCGTAAACGTCAGTCGGCCCCCAAATGTCCTCGATGCCGCGCAGGATCGGGTGCGCTTTGAACTGTTCGTTGATGACGCCCCGCGTGCTTTCCTTGCCGTGGTTGCCGTGGTGGCTGACCCAGGTGTCGCCGAGGACTTGCTGGCCGAATCCTCCGGGCCATTCCTTGCTCTGCCAGTCAAATTTTGCGTAAGGACTCCGCCGGTTGCGGCTGTAGGCGAAGGAATGCGTGGAAGTGCGAACGGCGAGGACCGGTTTGCCGGAATTCAGAAAGTCCACGAAATATTTCATCTGGTCATCCGGCAGTTCGCGGAAGCGCAGTTGCATGACAACCATGTCAGCGGTCTTCAGCGCTTCCATGCCCACGATATTGGTCTGGTTGTTGGGATCAATGGTGCCGTCCGCGGGGTTGATCGGAAAGAGCACCGTGCATTTGAACCCGTGCCGCACCGCGAGAATTTTGGCGAGCATCGGCATCCCTTCTTCCGATCGGTATTCCTCATCGCCGGTGATGAACACGATGTGCCTGCCTTGGCCGGGGCCTTCCTTGCCTTCATAAACGACCCAGTCGCGCGCCTCGCTGCGGATCGCGGCGAAGCTCAAAACCATCATCAGCGACGCCCAGTATTTCATAGCGGTTCTCTTGACGGAATTTTGCCGCCCGGATTCATATCGCGCCCCAAGAGAAAGAGCAACGAGAAGTATTTTACGGTGTGCTGATCTTGTTCCTGCTCCTGGTCTTAATCTTAATCTTAATCGCACGAGTAAGAGTAGGATTACGATTAGGATTCCAGGTTCTTGGGGCGCGAACTTGACGGACTGTCCAACAGGGAACATCCTGTGGCTGACAACGGTCAAATTGGGCTGAAATAGAACTCATTCAAAGGCTTTTTATGGCTCACGTCGTCACGGATAAATGTCAGCGCTGCAAGTTCACGGATTGCGTGGAAGTCTGCCCGGTTGCCTGCTTCTACGAACTGGACCAGCAATTGGTGATCCATCCGGAGGACTGCATTGACTGCACCGCCTGCGTCGAAGTCTGTCCGGTCGAGGCCATCTACGCCGAAGCTTCGGTTCCTCAGGAATACCAGGCCAACATTGAATTCAATGCCGCGGAAGCGCGGCGCGTGAAAGACGGTGGACAGGACGCGATTGTCACCAAAAAGGACCCTTTGCCGACCGCTGAACAAAGGAAAGCGCAATTGGGTTATTGAATCCGAGCAGACGGGCCGGCTCCTCCAGTGCGGCGCGCGGCTGCTGCCGCCAGCCATGCCGTCGCCGAGCCTTTTTCTCCTTCCCAATCTTAATCGTAATCTTACTCTTAATCTCCAAACCTAAGAGCAAGATTACGATTAGGATTAAGATTAAGAGCCCGCCAGTGCGGTCCCGCTGCCGGGCTTAATTCAATGCCGGTCACCCCTTCCCTTTCCCAATGGGGGAGAGGGTGGCCGGAGGTCGGGTGAGGGGGCGGTTCATGGCCCCAATACGCGATTCTGGTTCATCCCAGGTAGGGAATCGTCAGCGGACCTTGCGGCAAAACAGCGACGCGGGCTTGCGGCCCCAATTGCTGGAGACCTTCCATGACGGCAGCGCCGATGTCGCGGCAGGGAGACAGGTGACAGGCCTGAATCACCTCGTCAGGGAGCGAGCTGTGAACAAGCACGGTCGCCTTGCGCTGAATGAGCGCCTGGATTTGCGCCTGCCATTGTTCGGGACGAACAAAGCCGGGCGTGGCGAGCATCGCCAGAATTTCTTCGGAGCTGGAGGCGCTGCGGAGCAGTTTGTCCAACGGACTGTCCGCCGGCACGCCTTCGCGGCACTCACACGCCAGAATAATCATTCCGCGTTCCTGAACGATGCGCGCGGCAGCGCTCATGCCTTTTACGCCTTGATACAGGCTCAGGTCCAGCGGATAGCCACTGTTCGTTGTCACCACGATTTCAAAGGGGGATTTCACCTTTTGCATCGCGGACGCGCGGACAAATTCGCACCCGGCCTTATGAGCGGCCAGCAGGTCGCCGGCAAACACACCGGTGATTTGTTTCTGCTCGTTGAGACTGACGTTGAGCAGGAAGCTTGGGCCGATCCGCAGAGCGATGTCTCGCAGCTCTTCCCAAAGCGGATTGCCTTCCGTGATGCCAAACGCAGCGCGCGAGTCGCCAATGTTTTTCGCGCCGTGATTGCTCATCACCGTTTTCAGTCCGGCGCAACCGGGCATGATCCCTTTCGGGCCGCCGCTAAACCCGGCGAAGAAGTGCGGCTCGATGAAACCTGTGATGATGCGGACATTGGCTTCGGCCAGATGTCGATTGAGGAGCGCCGGCGTGCCGTCGCGCGTCGTTCCGAGTTGAACGAGAGCGTCGGGATTGCCCGGCTCGTGGTTCAGCGCGCGGTAATTCGCGGTGACCTTCGGCGTGAGCATCCGGTCCAGTTCCGCGCGCGTGTTTGGACGATGCGTGCCAAGCTGGTTCAGCAGCGTGATGTTGCGGGCAGGCACAACGCCGTGCAAATGCTCCAGCAACCACGGGATGATGCGCTCGTTGGGCGTCGCCCGGGTGAGGTCAGTGAAAGCGATGCAAACGCGGTCGGTTGGCTTGATCAGCTCGCGGATCGGTCGCGCGCCGATGGGTTTTTGCAACGCGCCGATGACCGCGTTCCTTTCGTCCGGCAACCCTGGATTGTGCGACGGCTCAATGACAGTGGCGCGGTCGTCC
>QHOP01000346.1:3511-4856 GCA_003219345.1 Verrucomicrobiota bacterium | reverse complement strand
CCAGGATTGCCGGAAACCGAGGTCGCGTCTCACCCGGAGGGAGTCGGCCTTTCCAACACGCGCTCCCGTCTGTCGCATCTTTACGGCGCAAATCATCAGTTCCAATTGACGCCCGCCCCGGGTGGCGGGCTGGAGGTGACGCTGCTCATCCCATGCCGCACCGAGACCCATGCCAGCGCGCCAAAGGTCGTGGTTGTTTCGCATGCCGGAGCGAATCGGCCGCCGGAGGGCCTGCACCACAACGCCGGCGGACAACGCGCCCCCTGAAATGAAGATTCGCACGCTCATCGTGGACGACGAAGCGCCGGCCCGCGCGCGCCTCCGGCAATTGCTCAGGCTCGAGAGCGATTTCGATGTCATCGGCGAATGCGGCAACGGACGACAGGCGGTCGCCGTCATCCAAAAGCAGCGACCGGACCTGGTTTTTCTCGATGTGCAAATGCCGCGGCTCAGCGGTTTCGAGGTTTGTGCGGCGATCGCGGGCGAGGCGATGCCGCTGGTGATATTTGTGACGGCTTACCACCAGTACGCGCTCCAGGCCTTTGAAGTGCACGCGATTGATTATTTGCTGAAACCTTTCGACCGTGAGCGTTTCCAAAAATCGCTGGCGCATGCGCGCGAAAGATTACGACGCGGTGAAAACGGTGTGTCGGACCAGCGCCTGGCCGCGCTGCTGGAAAGTCTGAGACCGGACGCCAGGAAACCCGAGCGTCTCGCCTTCAAAGCGAACGGCCGGGTCATCTTCGTTCGTGTCGGGGACATCGAGTGGATCGAAGCGGACGGAAATTATGTGCGAATGCACGTCGGCGCCGTCGCGCATCAGTTGCGCGAGACCATCGGCGGAATGGAAACACAACTGCCGTCCGACCGGTTCATGCGCATCAGCCGCTCGGCGATTGTGAATATGGACCGCATCAAGGAACTGCAGCCGATGTTTTATGGCGATTACGCGGTGATCCTCCAGAACGGCGCGCGCTTGAACATGAGCCGCAACTTTCGCGATCGGCTGGAAAAATTGCTCGCACGCCACCGTTGTGTGCGACGTGAATAGTGCCGTAAGATATGGTGGAGGCGGCGGGAGTTGAACCCGCGTCCCTGACAGATCCACCAGCCGCGACTACATGCTTAGTCAAGCGAGAGTTGTCGGCAATGCGATAACAGCCTGACGCGAGTCGCATCGCTTAGTCCGCAGGAGATTTTCTCGGCCGCCGGCGCGCGGTCTCCGCCGTCAACCATGCCTGCTGTGGCGTTCATCCGGCGTAGCAGGTGTCCGCCGGTGAACGTCGCGGCGCATTAGGCCGCGAGTGCTAATTCTTCGTTAGCAGTTGTTTTTGGTCCGATGATT
>QHOP01000346.1:0-3389 GCA_003219345.1 Verrucomicrobiota bacterium | reverse complement strand
CCGTGACCGGGCGGAGTCTTCGCTTTCTTCTCCGGAATCTCCGTGATGAGGCATTCGGTGGTCAGCAACAGGCCAGCGATGGAGGACGCATTTTGCAGCGCGGTGCGTGTGACTTTCTTGGGATCAACCACGCCGGCTTTGACGAGGTCCTCGTATTCGCCGGTGGCGACGTTGTAACCTTCGTTGCCTTTGCGACGCTTAACCTCCTCAACCACGACCGAGCCTTCGACTCCGGCGTTGTCCGCCAACGCGCGCGTCGGGAACTCAATGGCGCGTTTGACGATGTCGATGCCGATCTTTTCGTCGTCGTTGGCGCCTCTCACAGACTCGATGGCTTGGAGGCAACGGACCAACGCCACGCCGCCACCAGGCACGATGCCTTCCTCGACGGCCGCGCGGGTCGCGTGCAAAGCGTCTTCGACGCGGGCCTTCTTCTCCTTCATTTCGGTCTCGGTCGCTGCCCCCACGTTGATGACCGCCACGCCCCCGGCCAGCTTGGCCAGGCGTTCCTGCAGTTTTTCGCGGTCGTAATCAGAGGTGGTTTCCTCGATCTGACGGCGGATTTGGTTCACGCGGCCCTGGATTTCGGAGGACTTACCATTGCCTTCGACAATGGTGGTGTTCTCGCGGTCGATCACGATGTTCTTGGCGCGGCCGAGGTCGTTAAGGTCGAGCGATTCCAGCTTGATACCGAGGTCCTCGGTGATGCACTTGCCGCCGGTGAGGATCGCGATGTCTTCGAGCATTGCCTTGCGACGATCACCAAACCCCGGGGCTTTGACAGCGCAGACGTTGAGCGTGCCGCGGAGCTTGTTCACCACCAGTGTGGCCAGCGCTTCGCCTTCCACTTCCTCAGCGATGATCAACAGCGGCTTGCTGACCTTGGCAATCTTTTCGAGGATCGGGAGCAGGTCCTTCAGCGAGCTGATCTTCTTTTCGTAGATCAGGATGTACGCGTCCTCGAGCTTGCACTCCATCGTCTCGGCATTGGTGACGAAATAGGGCGAGAGATAGCCCTTGTCGAATTGCATGCCTTCGACGACTTCGAGCGTGGTTTCGATCGACTTGGCTTCCTCAACCGTGATGGTGCCGTCCTTGCCGACCTTGTCCATGGCATCGGCGATGATTTCGCCGATCTGCGTGTCCCAGTTCGCCGAAACCGTGGCCACTTGTTTGATTTCCTCTTTGTCTTTGACCTTTTTAGCGATCTTGTCGAGATGGGCCACCGCGGCTTCCACGGCTTTGCCGATGCCGCGCTGGATGCCAATCGGGTTGCCGCCCGAGGTGACGAACTTCAAGCCTTCGCGATAAATCGCTTCGGCCAGCACGGTTGCAGTGGTGGTGCCATCGCCGGCGGCGTCGCTGGTCTTGCTGGCGACTTCGCGCACCATCTGCGCGCCCATGTTTTCGTAGCTGTCTTCCAGCTCGATTTCCTTGGCTACTGTAACACCGTCCTTGGTGACGGTTGGTGAGCCAAACTTTTTGTCGATAACGACGTTGCGACCCTTGGGACCGAGGGTGGCCGTAACGGCCTTGGAAAGTTTGGCGACGCCCCGCAAGACCGCCTGACGCGCGGCCTCATCAAACAATAATTGTTTTGCTGCCATATTTTTTTGCTTCCTTCTATTTTGTTAAGTTTACTCAATTTACTCAACCACTGCCAGAATGTCGTCGGAGTTCAAAATCTTGTACTCCTTGCCGTTCAGCTTGATTTCGGTGCCGCCGTATTTGCTGATCAACACGCGGTCGCCTTTCTTGACTTCGAACGGGACTTTCTTGCCGTTATCGTCGGTCTTGCCGGTGCCGAGCGCGACGATGAGTCCTTCGGTTGGTTTTTCCTTGGCGGTATCGGGGATGATGATGCCGCCTTTCTTGACTTCCTTCTCTTCGACCGGTTCAACCAGCACCCGGTCGCCGAGCGGTTTCAGATTAACTGCCATACGTTCGTTTTCCTTTTGTTGGTTTGATTTTTACTTACGAATCAAATCCCACAGCACTCACTGCGGGAAAATCCTGGAGTTTAAGATACTTCAACTACTTGTAATTCACCGCGTCCGGGAACAGCATTAAACGACTTTTTGAAATCCTCGCACAATTTAGTGGTGCCAGTAATTGCAAAAAGAAAAGGATGAGCAAGCCACGCGAAAATTAGCGCAGTTCCAGCAATACCTGTTGAAATCAGCTCAATAGTTGTCACATTGCCCTTACTTCTTCTCGTCCACGACTTCTGCATCAATGATCGGACCTTCGTCCTTCGACTTCTTGTTGTTGGACTTGGCTTCGCCGGATTCGGGTTGCGGCTGGCCTTTGCTGGCACGCGCTTTTTCCGACGCTGCCTTGTAAAGCTCGGCTGAAACAGCCTGCCACGCTTCATTGAGCTTTTCGCTCGCAGATTTGACAGTCGAGACGTCGGTCCCTTTGAGCGCTTCTTTCACCGCGTTGACGGCATTTTCGATTTTGACCTTGTCGTCGCCCGAAATCTTGTCCGCGTTATCTTTCAACATCTTTTCGGAGCGATACACGGCGTTGTCCGCCTCGTTGCGGGTCTCGATTTCCTCGCGCTGCTGGCGGTCTTCCTCCGCGTGAGCTTCCGCGTCTTTGCGCATTTTCTCAACCTCATCTTTCGACAGGCCGCTGCTTGCGGTGATGGTGATCTTCTGTTCCTTGCCTGTGCCGAGGTCTTTCGCGCTCACGTGCAAAATGCCGTTGGCATCGATGTCAAACGTCACTTCGACCTGCGGCACGCCGCGCGGCGCCGGCGGAATGTCGGTCAAATGGAATTTGCCGATCGTCTTGTTGTCACGAGCCAGCGGACGCTCACCCTGCAACACGTGGATTTCCACGCCGGGCTGATTGTCCGAAGCGGTGGAGAAAATTTCCGATTTGCGGGTGGGGATTGTCGTGTTGCGCTCAATCAACTTGGTGAAGACGCCGCCAAGCGTTTCGATGCCCAGTGAAAGCGGCGTCACATCGAGCAGCAACACGTCCTTCACTTCGCCTTTGAGCACGCCGCCTTGAATGCCCGCCCCGACCGCGACTACTTCATCCGGATTTACCCCTTGATGCGGCGGCTTGTTGACCAGCGAATGCGCGGTCTCGACGACGCGCGGCATGCGAGTCATGCCTCCGACGAGGACCAGCTCGTCGATTTTGTCAGACGTGATGCCGCCGTCTTTCAGACAACTCTTCACCGGGCCGACCGTGCGCTCGAACAAATCGTCGCAAAGCTGCTCCATCTTGGCCCGCGTCAGTTTCGTGCTGATATGCTTCGGGCCGCTGGCATCAGCCGTGATGAACGGCAGATTGATTTCGTAAACCTGGGCACTCGACAAGGCGATTTTTGCCTTCTCTGCCTCTTCCTTGATGCGTTGGAGCGCGTCTGCCTGCTT
>QHOP01000345.1 GCA_003219345.1 Verrucomicrobiota bacterium | reverse complement strand
TGATGGAGGGTCCCTTTCCGCAGGTCGCCATCCACCAGCAGCACGCGCGGCCCGCCCAGAGCGAGGATCAGGGCCAGGTTCGCCGCGATGGTGGATTTCCCTTCATTGGGCAGGGCGCTGGCGATGAGCAGGACCCTGGGCCGTTCGCCTTCCGTCACCAGAAAGAGCAGGGCGGAACGAAGGCTACGATACGACTCGGCATACATGTGCCGCGGATCGTCGTGCTCCAGCAGCGGCAACGGACTGTGTCGCCGCGCCTTGAGCACCTCCGGCACCTGGCCAACGACGGCATCACCGAGTTTTTCGGTGACTTCCGCGACCGAACGGAAACGGTCATCGCGCACCGAGAGCAGCAGAATGATGCCCAGGCCGACGGCCAGCGCTCCCAGGATGGCGACGCCCAATAGCGCCACTTCCTGTCGGTAAGGTCGCGCCGTGGAAGCCGCATCGAGAATGCCAAAGGTTTCCTGGTCAAGGTTCCGAACGAGGTCCACGTTCTGCAACAGGGTCAGGAGCCGCTCATACAGACTCTGGGTGCGACTGACGTTGAGTTTGAGGCGCTCCGCTTCGGCGATGCGGCTGTTGGCCTCGACGACTTTTCCTTCCCATTCCTGGATGGAACCGAGGACATTACTCATCCTGAATTTGGTGGCCTGTTGGGTGACGGCGAGCTGCTCACGGCTTTGGTGACGATAAATCTCAATGATTTGTTTTCCGCGCTCGATTTCGTCGTCCAGCTTGACGATTTTGGGGTGCTCCGGCCGCAGATACCTGCTAAATTTGGCGCGCTCGAGCTTGAGAAGTTCGAGCTGCTTGGCGGTTGACGCGCGGTCCGATAGCGCGGTCGCGGAGGCAGCCGAGGCCCTTCCGCTGGTCGACTCGGCCAGATTCAACACGAGGTTCATGTCACCCGGTCGAGTCGCGACCTGTTCGAACGCCGTTGCCTCCAGAAGTTGACTTTCCAGTTTCAGATCAGACAGCTCGGTTTTCAACCTCGCCAGGTAAGCGCTGGCGACCGCGCCTTCCTGCTGCAAAACAATAAAATTGTTGGTCCGTTCGAAATCGACCAGGGAATTCCGCTCGGTTTTCGGATCGCTCTCAAAGCGCAGGACCTGCCCGGAAATGGAGGCGAGTGTGTCTCCGGAGGTCGCTTTGCGAAGATTTCGTCTGTATTGCAGGTACTCATCCATCAGGGCATTGAGGTAGGCCTCCGTGTAGGCGGCCTGGGAGCTGGCGCCCTCAATCACCAGGACCGAGCTTTTCGGGGTTTGCGTGACCCGAATGCTCACCGGCAGTGGTTGGCCGTTCGGCCCCGCAGGAACGGCATTCGACTTGAGGGCCCTCAAGCGTGCGAGGGTGAGCCCCTGCATCCTGGGGCTTTTGAGCAACTCCATCTGTGTGCCCAGGTAATTCTCCAGATTTTCCGTGTAAGAAGCCCCCTCCGGGAGGCGCAGTTTCTCGCTTTCCCACATGCGAGCGCGGGAAATAAACGTGGGAGCTACGCGGCGGACGTAAATGGCTGCCGCAGCCAAAGTCAGTACCAGTGTTGCCGCGGGTATCCACCAGTACTGCGTCAGAAATGTGAAGAATCTACGGACTCGAACCGGGGACGGCGGCGTCGTGTAATCGTAGATCGGGCCGAGGGCCTCGTAGCCCGGGTCGGGGTTGTGCGTGGGGAGCATGGGGGTGTTCACAAGGGAGAGGTCTGCCTGGTTCTGGTGGTGTGTCCGGGCTGCGGACTAGAAGCGGAAAAGTCGGTCGGGGATAAAGATGAGGTCGTCGGGTTCCAATGGCAAATCATATTGGAGTTTGCCTTTTTCAAGAATTTGCGACACATCGACAACAATGGTCTTGTTGTCACTCGGGCCCGCTCCTGCCTTTCGCGTGACTTTGACATGGCGCTTGTCCGCGAACTCGGTAAAGCCGCCGGCACGAAGCACGGCTTTGCTCAAAGTCAGATCCTCGTCGCTGGGAAGATCCTGCGGCCCCGGCACGCGCACGGCGCCGGTCAGGTAAACCCTGCCCCGCTTCTTCGCCATCACATCGACGGCGATGATCACTGTCGCCTGATAGTAATGCTTCTTCTCCAGTTCGGCTTTGATATCGCGGGCCAATTGCTGGCACGTCCTGTTCACTGCGGGGTAGCGCCCAATGTACGGAACTTCCAGCTCCCCCGAATCGGTGACGATGAGCGGCTTGGGGGCCTCCTCGTCCTCCACGATTCTAAAGCTCAGGAGGTCGCCGATGGCCAGTTTGTGTTTGTCGTCCAAGGCATCCATGCTGGCAAGAGGACCCGCCTTTGCGACATTCGTTGCCTCCTGAGAAGCAGCGGGCGCATCGGCGGCCCAGGCGCCGGCGGCAACCCAACAGCAGGCGGCGAACGCGACCATCACAAAACCGCCGCGCCGAATACCGGAGCCAAACGCCGTTCGCAGAAGGTGGAAGCTGGCGCCTCGAACTTCGTGCCGCTGTGCTTGCATTGTCAGACCTGAGTTGTGGTTCATTTGAATTGGTAGGTTAACTGGAGCCCGACGAGATTCTGTGCGTACTCGCGCGACGAGTCGTCGGACGACCTGAGCGTCCGGCGGTAGTTCAAACTGAGCGTCAGCTTTTTCATGAGCGCGTAGCTCACGCCCAGGCCTGCGCCGAGCCAATCGTAGCGTTCCGCGAGATTTCCCGCACGATTTCCCGCGCCTTGCTTCCCATGTTCGTAGGAAAGGAATGTCTTCAGGGGCGCGTTTTTGACAATCCTCCAGTCGATACTGGGACTGACATACCAGTCTTCGATTGCATCAGATTGGATTCCATGACGGACCTCGTGTCCGGCGCTGAGCGAATAGCTCATAACGTCACTCACCTGATGGGTCACAGCCAGATGGGCGTACCATGAGTTCAGGTCCGAAGTGCGGATGAATTGACTCGTCTGCTGGAACTGATACCTGAGGTAGCCGACGTGGGGCTGAATGCGGAAAAACGAACCGGGCTGCCAGTCTGCATACACACCCGCGCCGTAAGCTGTATTGTGGTTCAGCACCGTTTGTTCATAAGTCGTGAATGAACCCGTGGCCTCAATACCAACTGTAAATCTGGGATGCAGCCGGAGTCCCGTCCGGCCAACGATGAATTCGGCAGCCCGGTCTTGAGCCTTGAATTGTCCCGTGCCGGAGATAACATTTTCGTGGTCATAGCCGAGACTCAAAGTCACGTCCTCCAGGTCCCAGGTGATGAGAAGTCCGGCGGTGTTATTGATGGCACCGTACTGCGCGGTCCCGGCAATCGCAGGTTCCTGGGCAGAATCCTGAACGTACTCGACACGGTCGTGGAGGCTGATCCAGACATCCTTGATGTAAAGGTCGAAAGCGAGTTCGGAACCGGATTGCAGGCTCCACACGCTGTACTCGTCGTGCCGAAGATATTTATCGTAGCCGACGCCGACGGAAAGGTTGAGCAGGTTGTAGTGGGTCA
>QHOP01000344.1 GCA_003219345.1 Verrucomicrobiota bacterium | reverse complement strand
ATAGACCATGTAGTGCGGCTGGAAGTCCGTGATTTTGTAAGTTGTCCAATTGCCCCGCGGCCCGGTGGAATAGCCGGACACCGCGCCGTTCATCATGAAGCTGCAGACCTGCATGTCCCGGCGGCGAAACAAGGTCGTGTTCGTCCGGTCGAGCGGACACCAGTACATCTTGCGCTCTTTGTGATACTGCCAGAGTTGGCCATCCTCCACTCTGTCATCCGAGGGCTGGCCCACGCGGTAGCGCGTGTAGCACCAGTTCGGTATTTTGGTCGTGTCGGAACTCCAGGAGGTATAGGGCATGTAATCATTGTTGTCGTTCACGTACATGAGCGTGAACAACAGAATCTGCTTCACATTGCTGGTGCACCACGCGCGGTTGCCCTGTTCCTTCGCTTTGGACAGCGCGGGCAACAACAACCCGGCGAGGATCGCGATGATGGCGATGACAACCAATAGCTCGATCAGGGTGAACGCCCGGCAGCGAGTCTTCCGTCGGTCAATGCGAGAAAGACAAAGGCGCGAATTCATAGTTCGTCCTCGTGGTTCTCACGCGCTTATATCCGCCGAGCAACCGGAAGTCACTTCAAAAATTCGGGAAAAAACTAACAGCGGTGGGTCCTCACCCCAGAAAAGGTGTCTTGCAGCAGCAGCGTCGAAGGCATAAGCTCTGCCAACCACGGAATTCTGGCAAATGACCAGCCGCTCAAATATTCGTATCCGATCTTGCCGGGAGAGGCTTGTTGTCTTGGTCGCGCTCAGTTCTGTCGCGATGCTTACTGTTGGTCGCGCTCGGGCAAGCGAGTCCGTGTCCGAACCGGGCGAAGACCTGAACTGGTCGAAGGAGCGTGAGTTCTGGTCGTTCCGTCGGCCGCTTCCGCAGCCGCAGCCGGTCGTCAAAAACAAGCGCTGGCCCCGGCAGCGACTCGATTATTTCATCCTCGCCCGCCTGGAGGAGAAACAGCTGTCGCCGTCGATGGAACCCGGCAAACGCACGCTGATCCGCCGTGTCACGTTTGATCTCACCGGATTGCCGCCGACGCCGGAAGAGGTGGATGCCTATCTGAAGGACGACAGGGACAGAGCCTTCGAACGCCTTGCGGAACGGCTGCTGTCCTCGCCGCGGTTCGGGGAGCACATGGCCAGCCTGTGGCTTCCTCTGGCGCGTTACGCGGAGGATCAGGCTTATCAGGTCGGCAGTGACACGAAATTCTTCTACCCGAACGCCTACAAGTATCGCGAGTGGGTCATCGCCGCGTTCAACCGCGACCTGCCTTACGACCAGTTTATCAAGCTCCAGTTGGCCGCAGACAAAGTGGAGTCCACGAACTCCCAGAACCTCGCCGCGCTCGGCTTTCTCGGTCTCGTAGATACCGTGACGCGCACGTTCCTGGGCCTCACGGTTTCGTGCTCGCGCTGTCACGACCACAAGTTTGACCCCATCACCATGGAAGACTACTACGCCCTGGCCGGTGTTTTCGCGAGCACTCGGATGATCAACCGGCGGCCGGACGGGAAATCCGAGGACGACAAGACCGAAGCGCCGAAGATGGACCCGGACACGCTGCACATCGTCGAAGACGGTGAAGCGCATGATTTGAACGTGTTTATTCGCGGAAACGCAAATCGCAAAGGACCGGTCGTGGCGCGTCGCTTCCTGCGGGTCCTCTCGGAGGGCGAGCCAGTAGCGTTCAAGGACGGCAGCGGACGGCGGGAACTGGCTGAGGCGATCGCTGCCTCAAACAACCCGCTTGCCTCACGTGTCATGGTGAATCGCGTATGGGGCCTGTTCTTTGGCAAGCTGCTCGTGCCGACCGCCAGCAATTTCGGCCACTCGGGTGAGCCACCGATATATCCCGCATTACTGGATGACCTGGCCGCGCGCTTTATACAGAACGGCCGGTCCGTCAAATGGCTCGTGCGCGAGATCGTCCTTTCCGCGACTTACCGCCAAAGCGCGGCCATGGATGGCCGGAACGCCGAGCGCGATGCCGCGAATGAACTGCTCTGGCGCATGAACCGACGCCGCCTCACCGTCGAGCAATGGCGCGACGCCGTCCTGTTCGTGTCCGGTCAGCTCGACTTCAGCGGCGGCAGATCCCTTGAACTCGACGATCCGGGCAATCATCGCCGCACGCTTCAGGCGCGCATCAGCCGGCTCAAACTGGACGATCTGCTGATGCAGTTGGATTATCCCGACGCCAATGTCCACGCCGAGAAACGGACCGTGAGCACGACCGCCACGCAAAAACTCTTCATGCTGAACAGCCCGTTCATGATTTCCCAGGCGCAGGCGCTGGCGGATCGGCTGACGACTGATCCAAAAGAAAACAACGCGCGGCGCATCCAAAGCGCGTATCGCCTGCTTTTCGGACGCGAGCCGGAGAAGTCTGAAACCGAACTTGCAATCGCGTTTCTGCTCAAACCCGACGACTCGGAGATGTCGCGTTGGGAGCAATACGCTCAACTGTTGCTGGTCTCCAACGAAATGCTCTATGTGGACTGAATCTGCATCCCTCTCATCGCCCGCCCGATTTCCTTCAACGCCGCTCCTGACCCGGCGCCAGATGCTCCAGCGCATGTGCGCCGGCTTCGGGATGGTGGGCCTCGCGGGTTTGCTCGGACCAGAATCAATCCTGGCTTTTGCCGACGACCGGGCGCCTCATTTCGCTCCTCGCGCAAAGCGTGTGATCTTTCTTTTTCTAAACGGGGGACCGTCGCACGTGGATACATTTGATCCCAAACCCGCCTTGATGAAGTACGAAGGCCAGCAGCCGAGCGGCGATCTTTACAAGAAAACCAAGGGCACCGGCTTCATGCCCTCGCCGTTGGAGTTCAGGAAATGCGGCCGGAGCGGCATCGAAGTGAGCGAAACACTGCCGAACCTCGGGCGCATCATTGACGATTGCTGCGTCATCCGTTCGATGAAGACGGACGTGCCGAACCATGAACCGGCCCTGTTGCAGATGCACACGGGCAACGTCCAGCCCATCCGGCCTTCAATGGGATCCTGGCTGCTTTACGGCCTTGGCGCCGCGAACAGGAACCTGCCCGAAGATCGTGGTCGGCCCCGCGCTGTGGAGCAACAGCTTCCTCCCCGCCGAGTTTCAGGCCACCAGCGTCATCACGTCCGACATGCGGGTGGACAAGCTGGTAGCCAACGTCCGCAACCCGAAGTTGACGCTTGACCAACAACGCGAACAACTCGACCTGCTCGGCCAGTTGAACGCGATGCATTTGAAGAAGCGCAACGGCGACGCCGAACTGGAGGGCCAGATCAAGGCGATGGAAACCGCGTTCCACATGCAATCGCAGGCGATGAAGACCTTCGACATCAGCCGCGAGCCGGAACACATCCGCAACCTGTATGGCGACACGCCGTTCGCGCGCTCCTGTTTGCTGGCGCGGCGGCTCGTGGAGGACGGCGTCCGTTTTGTGACCGTTTATTACGTCAGCAACGACAACCAGCCCTGGGACACCCACGCCAACCACAACGAGCGCCACCGAAAACTTTGCCTCGATGGTGATCAGGCCGCCGCCGCCCTTATCACCGACCTCAAACAGCGCGGATTGCTCGACGATACGCTGGTGATCTGGGGTGGCGAATTTGGACGAACGCCATACGCCGAAGTCCGCGAGGACGACAAGAACAAACAGAAACCGGGGCGCGACCATCATCACACCGCCTTCTCGATGTTGCTGGCCGGCGGCGGCGTAAAGGGCGGCATGGTTTATGGCTCGACCGACGAGTTGGGGATGAACGTCGTCGAGAACCCGGTGCACGTTCACGACTTTCACGCCACCATTCTTCATCTTCTCGGCATTGACCACGAGCGCCTCACTTATCGTTACGCCGGACGCGACTTCCGGCTCACGGACGTGCATGGGCGGGTGGTGAAGGAGATTGTCGTCTAGCCTATCTGCTTCTTACCACGGCAAGGCTATTCCTGCAAAGACCGCCGGGTGTTCCCGCGCTTCCAGGCCAACGTGCAGGATGCCGCCCGACTTGAACTCCTTGAAGAGCTTGACCACCAGTCCATCCTCTTTGGCGTGTTGTCCAAACTGATAAGAGGAACCCACGTCCATCGCAAGTCCGCGGGCGAGCGGCACAGACAGCGCAATCTCAAAACGGTGATCGGCAAAATGGCGGTAATAGTATCGCAGGTGGCACAAGAGAAACACCGTGTCGCCATCCTTAAGAGCCAGGCTCAAGAAACCGTAAGGGCTGGTCTGGAATGGTCGGATGCCGTAGCGCACTTTGCCGCTTTCCTTTACCCGCTCCCACCAGGATCGTTCCACAGGTCGGTACGATGTGTCCAGCGGCGCCACCGCCTCCTCGGCAACACTGTCCACGGAGTTGCGGAGGAAATCAGCCAGCAACCCTTGCCGTTCCTTAAGCCAAAACATGATTGGCAGATCAACCGTTGCTTCACGGACGCCATACACGACTGACTTTGCAAAAGCGCCGCGCATAGCACCGACAGCGGAGTCGCGGAGATGATCGGAGCCGCCGTTAGCCAGCTCAATTTTCCAATTCATTACGTTGAACGGATGGAACCGAGCGACAAACTGTTCATCGACGCGCCGGTCGAACGCAATCTCGAAACGCTGCAGGAACGCTTCTCCCGGGCGCGACTCGATAGGCGCAACGGGGCTGCCGTACTGGAGCTGAACGCTCTGAGCGGTCGCGTGCACCTCGACCGCGGCCGCGGCGACTACAAAGCTAAGGATGCGGGTGATACGGCTCACAAAAGCCAGCTTCCACTGACGACGGCCGCCGGCCGTTCGGATTTTGAAGGTTTGGGATTCCTGGCCACCTCGGCACACGAAGCCGGAACTTCGAGGCCAATAATCGGCCGGACGATTTTTACGATTTTCATCGGTTTCAAGCTGTGCTTTGTTCTGATGTCATTATTACTTTTGAGAACATAGCAGCCGTGATGCCGTCGGCGGATCCCTCGATTTGCCAAGTGCGGACACGCCCGGAATCCGGGGCATTGCTTTGCCGCATTGTGTTAACCCGCTGCCATCGCGGTTGGTTAAGAGGCCGCCGGGCGTAAGGTCACTGGCTCCGGATGCCTGCTCTGTGTTGAACCGCGTCGGTCCGGTCCTTTTCGAGAAGCGCAAAAGCTGGCCTTCTGTCCCGGATGATGCCCCATTTCAAGTCACGAAGTGTAAAGACCACGAAGCTGTAGCCGTACCTAACTTCCTTAATGGAAATCAGCCACACCTCACAGGCGCAGTCGCGGACGAGGAACGATTCGTCAGATACGCAGAGTTGAAGAATGCCGCAATGCGGACCGGAAAGCTCGCCGCCCCTCAGGAACGACACCTTGCCGTTAAACGAGTGATGTCAGCCAAGGAGAAGAAGAATGACCATCCCGATTGCCGTCGTAAAAATCGTCACCGGAATGCCGAAGCGGGCGTAGTCCCAAAAACTGACTTCGACGTGGCCGCGGGCGGATTCGACGACGATGATGTTGGCCACCGAGCCGAGGATGGTGAGGTTGCCGGCGAACGTCGTGGCCAGCGCCATCACTTTCCACATCAGCTCCGGCTGCGTGAAGCCGGGAATCCATTTGCCGGCGACGAGGACGAACGGGACGTTGGAAAATATGTTCGAGCCGAGCGCAGAGAACCAGGCGAGGTTGCATGCCTGCGACCTTGCCGTCCCGCCAAACACTCCGCGCAGTCGCGAGTAAATCTGCTCGGGCAAACCCGTGCTGTTCAGTCCTTCGACAACGATGAACAACGCGGCAAAGAAGAGTAACAGATGCCAGTCCACAAGTTTCAAAACTTCGTGCGTGTCGCGTCGCGCCAGCACCATGACCAGCGCCGCGCCCCCCAGCGCGGTCCACGACAAGTCAAGCCCGCTGACAAAGCCGAGGAAGACGAGCGCGAGCGTGCCGACGGTGATGGCCAACAAGCGAGGGTCGAGCGGACGCGCGGGCGCTTCCCCGGCCTGGATGCTTGCGTTGCGCAGCAGGTCTCGGAAGCCGAAGCTGAGCACGGCGTATTGAATCGCAACTCCGGCGGCGGCGGCCGGCCCCAGCGACGCCGAGAAGCGCGCGAACGGCAGCTTCGACAGTTGGCCGATAATCATGTTTTGCGGATTGCCGACCAGGGTGCACACGCTGCCGATGTTGGCGCTCATGGCCAGCGCGAGCAGATAAGGCAGCAGCGGCAA
>QHOP01000343.1 GCA_003219345.1 Verrucomicrobiota bacterium | reverse complement strand
TCGCCTGCAGTGGTTTGATGGTTTGCGCGACCGTTCTCCACGGCGCAGCGCCGGAGGCCGCTGAGGTCGCCGCCGTGCGTCGCAGCGCCAACGCCTGGCGCGCGGAGCATCGCGTCATTGATCTGCATCAGCACATTGATTACACGCCGGAACATCTGGCGCGAGCAGTCCGAATCATGGACCGCGCCGGAGTCGGCATTGAGGTCAACTTGAGCGGCGGGACTACGACGCATGAGGCAGGCATACGCTCCGAGTTCGAGCGGAACAAAGAACTCGCCGACAAACTTTTCCCTGGCCGCTTTATGCATTACATGAACCTGGACTACGCAGGCTGGGACCAGACGGATTTCTCCGAGCGTGCGGCTAAACAAATCGAGGAAGGACATCGGCTGGGCGCGGCGGGGTTCAAGGAATACAAGCGGCTGGGCCTTTACCTGCGCGACGGCGCGGGCAAGCTCATCAGGATTGACGATCCGAAGCTCGACCGGGTCTGGAAACGCTGCGGCGACCTGGGCATGCCAGTCTCGATTCACGTCGCTGATCCGAAGGCGTTTTGGCTCCCTTACAACGAAAGGAACGAACGTTGGAAGGAACTGGAGGACCATCCAGCCTGGTGGTTTGGCGACGCCAACAAATATCCGGCGCACGACGAATTGCTGGCCGCGCTCAACCGGGTGATCGCGCGGCATCCGGAGACAACTTTCGTCTGCGTCCACTTCGCCAACAACGCCGAGGACCTCGACTGGGTGGACCAATCGCTCGACAAATATCCGAACATGATGGCTGACCTGGCGGCGCGCATTCCGGAAATTGGCCGACACGATCCCGAAAAAGTCCGGCGGCTCTTCATCAAGCATCAGGACCGGATTTTCTTCGCGACCGACTTCCAGGTTTACGACCGGCTGACCCTAGGTTCGGGCGGCAGTGGTCCGCCGCCGACGGACGACGACGCGCTCTCGTTCTTTGAGAAGCATTGGCGCTGGCTGGAGACGAACGACCGGCAGCTCGAACACATGACTCCGATCCAAGGCGATTGGAAGATCGATGCGATTGGACTTCCAGTAGCTGTGCTCCGGAAGATTTGCTTTGATAACGCGCGCAAGCTGCTGGTGCGCTCGTTGCCTGTGCCGGTATTGAACGCGAAACACACCACTGGGGATTTCAAATTGAACGGAAACTTGAGCAAATCAGTCTGGCAAATGGCGGAGCCGGTGCGCGTGGAAAACACATTGAAAGAGGGCATCGCGAAACCGGAACTCTCCACCAACGTGCGCGTGTTGTGGTCGGACAAATATCTTTATCTCGACTATGAATGTCCGTTCGCGGAACTGACCACGTTTTCGCCGCCTGATTTGAAGCAAGAGCGGTTCGGCCTCTGGGAACGCGACGTGGTCGAGGCATTCGTTGGCAGCGATTCCAACAATCTCAAACATTACTTTGAGTTCGAGGTGTCGCCCAACGGCGAACGAATTGACCTTGAAATAGGCGGCGCGACGAAAGACCTGGAATGGAACAGCGGTTTTGAGTCGGTGGTCCAGGTGAATGAGAAAGCCAAGGTCTGGACGGCCGAAATGCGAATACCGCTGCGAGCGCTGGGTGCCGGGAGGCCGACCAAGGGCGCGCGGTGGAGGCTCAACTTGTATCGCCACGATATCGCCCATCGGGTTTTCCTCGCCTGGAGTCCCACCGCGACCGCGACGGCTCACACGCCGGAAAAGTTTGGTTATCTGGAGTTCGGAGAGTGAATCGGAGCGCCGACAGCGCTGTCGAAGCTGACCAGGATCAGAGCGCGCGGACCAGGTTCTCGGCTACGCGGCTTAAGGAGCAATGGTCTGCATTGCCGTCTCCACCCGGTGCAATCTTTTGTTGCATATGCAACAAAAGATTGTCATGACCGGTTCATGGTTTGGGTGCGCCAATGTGAGGTCGTGGAAGCTTCCCAGGGGGTTGACATCCGGCTTTTATACTGTAATTTCTGAATAGACAGAAATATATGAAACACCTGTCGCCGACCCAACAGAAGTTCGTCCTCCACTGGGGGGAGATGGGCACGCGCTGGGGCATCAACCGGACGGTAGCCCAGATTCATGCGCTGCTCTACCTCTCGGAAAAGCCGCTCAACGCGGAGCAGCTTGCGGAAACGCTCAACGTCGCGCGATCCAACGTCAGCACCAGCCTCAAGGAGTTGCAGGGGTGGGGGATTGTCAAACTCGTTCATATCCTGGGCGACAAACGGGACCATTTCGAGTCAATGAAAGATGTCTGGGAGATGTTTCGTGTCGTGCTGGATGAGCGGAAGCGCCGGGAAATCGATCCGACGCTGAGGCTGTTGCGGGATTGCATCGCTGAAGCGGCCAAGGACAAGGAAACGGATGCCTACACCGAAGAACGGTTAAAAGCGCTGCGGGACTTCTTTGAAACCACGACTTCGTGGTATGCGCAGATACGCCAATGGCCCACGAAGGTCATGGTGAAGTTCATTCAGCTCGGCGACAAGACCCTGAAAACATTGCGATTGGGCGGTTAATTTTTTTGACACTACGTTTCTGTGAATACTGAAAAGACAGATAAGACCGCCACTCCCGCCCTCGCTGGCCGGGTGTTTTACGACGCGGAATGCGCGCTCTGCCTCGGGCTGGCAGAGCGGTTTCGGGGTTTGCTGCGGCGGCGACGAATTGATTTGCAGCCGCTACAAGCGCTTGGCGTTCCGGACAAGTTTGGCAGCCGAAGCCGTCGTTCAGATTGCCAGGCGGATCTGGTGGGGGTGGCCGCTGTTCGCCTTGAGCCGGCTGCCGGGCGCGATGTCGGCGTTAGCGCGCCTCTATCCATGGATTGCGCAGCGGAGAAACTGCGCCGACGGTCCATGCCGGCGCAAGCAACCCAACCGGGTTCTCGACTGGTTGCCGCTGGCCGTCCTTCCCTTGTTCGCTTTGAATTTGAAACCAATTTTGCCTGAGTGGGGGTTCATGTGGGCGATGGCGTTCGCCATTTTCTCTGGATGCAAATGGCTCACGTGGTGGAACGCGCGGGAAAGCCGGGGCAGAAGCAAACTCCCACACTCGCTGGCTTATCTGCTTGCCTGGCCAGGTATGGACGCCGGCTCGTTCCTTCGCAAGGGAGCGACGACGCCAAAGCCCACGGCGCTCGGTTGGTGCTTTGCGGCAGTGAAAGCACTCCTGGGCATCGGGCTGATTTGGCGCGTTGTTGGACTCGTTCAGGAAAATCATCCGCTGCTTGCAGGCTGGCTTGGGTTGGCCGGCCTGGCATTCCTGCTGCACTTCGGTTCGTTCGACCTGCTGGCGTTGCTGTGGCGGCAAGCTGGATTCAACGCGACGTCGATCATGCGCGCCCCGATTCTGGCGACGTCGTTGACTGAATTTTGGGGAAAACGTTGGAACGCGGCGTTTCATCAACTGGCACACGCTTATGCATTCCAACCGCTGAGGAGGCGGGTGGGACCCAAGGTGGCGACCCTGTTCGTGTTCTTTATCTCGGGTTTGGTTCACGAAGCGGTCATCTCGCTCCCGGCTGGCGGCGGTTACGGGTTGCCCACGGCTTACTTTTTATTTCAAGGGCTCGGCCTGCTGTTTGAGCGGTCGAAACCTGGCCGGTGGCTTGGGCTTGGCCGCGGGCTGCAAGGCCGGCTTTTCACCGTCGTTTGCGCGGCAGGGCCGGCTTTCTGGCTGTTTCATCCGCCGTTTATCGGAAATGTCATCCTGCCGTTCCTCCGCGAAATCGGCGCAACGTGAAAGAAATCCATGAAACTGATCACCCTGCTCCAAATCGGCGGCGCGCTCCATCTCGGACTGGCGTGGGCAGGCGGGACGATGCCCAAAGTCGTAAACTTGCGCGAGCACCTGGCGGCGCTTCCACCCTTCATTCGCCGATTGTTCTGGGTTTATTTTACATTCATCGGTCTGACACTGGTGAGCTTCGGCGGCCTGACGTTTTTCTACGCCCCGGCGATGGCCTCCGGCGAGCCGCTGGCCCGCGCTCTCTGCGTTTTCCTCGCCGCATTCTGGATACTGCGGCTGATCGTCGCGGTGTTCGTCTTCGATGTCCGTCCGTATCTGGCCAACTGGTTTTACCGGCTGGGGTATTACCTGACGACGGCCGTTTTCATTTACCTGGCTGCTATTTACGCGTGGACCGCATTTCGATGAGGACTATGAAGGCATTAAACCTTGAGCTGACACTCTGGTTGCAAACCGCCGCCGCGTTTCAATTGGCCGTTGCGATACTCAATCTGTTTCTCGTCCGCATTCTGGACTGGAAAGAGGAGCTGGCCCGGCTGCCGTTGCTGATTCGGGAGGTGTTCCGCGTCCATTCCTGGTTCATTTCGCTTACGCTCTTCATCTTCGCGACGATGACCTGGCGTTTTGCCGGGGAGATCGCGCGCGCGTCTGATCCGTTCGGCCGCTGGCTGGCGACGGGCGTTGGAATTTTCTGGGGGACCCGGTTTGTTCTGCAATTCGCCTATTACAGCAGCAGTCACTGGCGTGGACGCCTGGACCGGACACTCATTCATCTGGCTTTGCTCCTGACTTACGGCGGACTTGCAGCGGTTTATTTGACGGCGGCATTCCGCGTTTGAAACGTCAAGGTGCGCCACCGCCCGGAATATGAATGGCCTTTCCACCGCAACAGAAGTCGCGCGAACGCCAAGCGACGCAGCCTGGGAACGCTTCGTCGGCAGTGAAGTGAAACCGGCGTTTTTCTGCCAATGGCCGCGGGTTCTGTTCGCGCATTACGGAGTTGAGCGCGAGGCCTTGCAGCGACGGGTGCCGTTTGAGCTCGAACTGCTTGAAGGACAGGCAGTCGTCAGCCTCGTGGCTTTCACCATGCGCCGTTTTCATCCGCGCTGGGGCGGTCGGCTGATGGAATGGCTCGCGCGACCGATATCCACGAACCGCTTCTTCAACGTTCGGACTTATGTGCGGCATGGCGGCGAACCGGGGGTGTTCTTCATGCACCAATGGCTCTCGCATCCATTCTGTCTGCTGACGCGATTGCCCGGACTCCGATTGCCCTGGCGTTGGGGACGGATGCAATATGAACACCGGCACGAAACAGGGTATGTCACAGGCAGCGTGCGGGGAAGTTCCGCGGCGCGGCTGATCTACTCTGCGACTCTTGATACCGGAACCGAATTTGTCTCGCCTGCGTCTGGGTCGCTCGCCGAATTTTGCCTGGAGCGCTACACCGCCTTTGCCTATCGGAGCCGCACGCCGGTTGTGTTTCGCATCTGGCACCAGCCATGGCCGCAGTGCCCGGCTCAGTTCGAAGTCGAAGACCGTGGACTCCTCACTCCTACGGGTGAGTGGTTCAACCATCCCCGTTTCCTGGGCGCGAATTATTCCGTTGGATGCCGTGAGGTCTGGATGGGACGCGTCCGGAGGCTGGAGCACACCGAAAAGCTATGAAGACCGACAAAGTTAAAAGTCGCCGCGTGATTCCGGGCCGGCTGACGGCGTCCGGTTTTCAGTTCCGGTTTGCGAAATTGGAAGGCGCCTTGCGGGACATCGAACGCGGGGTCGCCTGATGAGACCATCGATGAACGGCTCAAGCCAGCGCAGCGATGCTCTCCTTGAAACGCGGCGGGAGAGCCTGCTCTCGCCACCGTTTGAACCGCTGTTCTTTGGCGACTGGGTGCGCGCCGTGTTCATCCACTACGAAGTGGACGCGGCAGGTCTGCAAAACGAAGTGCCGTTTGAACTCGATTTGTGGAATGGCAAAGCGTTTGTGAGTCTCGTCGCGTTCAGCATGCGCCGGCTGCGGCCGCGTTTCGGCGGGCAGCTGGGGGAACTGCTATTCAAGCCGATCTCAAGCACGCGTTTTCTCAATGTCCGAACTTACGTCCGGCATCGAAACGAGTCGGGCATTTATTTCATCGCCGAATTTCTGTCGAACCCGCTCTGTGTGCCGCTCGGGCCGCCGACCTTCGGCTTGCCGTATCGATTGGGACGTTTGGTTTACAGGCACAGCCCGGAAGCTGGTATCCTCGAGGGAACAGTTCAGGTGGCCGGAGGTTCAAAATCGTTTTCCTGGCAGGCGGCGCTCGCGCCACACGTCGAGTTTCAGCCGTGCAAACGTGAAACACTCGACGCCTTTCTGTTGGAGCGGTACACCGCGTTTACGTGTTGCCGGAACAAACGCCGCTGCTTTCGCATCTGGCATCCTCCTTGGCCGCAGAGGTC
>QHOP01000342.1 GCA_003219345.1 Verrucomicrobiota bacterium | reverse complement strand
GAAACGCCGCCCAGAAAGTTTCCGTTGAAAAATTGTCTGCGTTCGGCATTTGAATTTCGCAAACGATCGAACGCTTCAATGCCCATCGCGCGTTCCATTGCCAGGGCGTTTTCCATGGCCTGCGAGAAATCGAGTGATTGCCATTTCTTTTGCAGTGCGGCCAATTGCGGCTCGGTCCAACCGTCGGCCTGCAGCGCTTCCCAGGTGGGCGAGATGGCGATGGCAGCGATGGCGAACCGCACGAGTTGAGAGATAATCAGCCTCTCGTCGCGGAAGGCGCTGGCGAGAGAAATCAACGCATTCAAATTGGTTGCAGCCTCGGTCAGCCTGGCCGCGTGCAAATCGTTCTCCGTCGCCGCCGACAACCACTGAGCAACGCCTTTGAGTTTGGCCAGATGCGGCAGCAGGAGGCCGGAGCCCATTTTGTAATTCAGGTTCATGTCGAGCTGCGGAGTCTTGAGCGCCTCGTGGATTTGTGCCAGCGCCGCCGCATTCATTTTCAGGTCTTCCGAAAGATCGTCCCAGGTGTTGGTCTTGCTCCCTGGATGGCGGATGTCCGATTGTTTCCAGCCGACGCTTGCCTTGCCCGGCGAAACAACCGCCATCGCCTTGGGCAGAATATTCGGCCCAAACGATCCTTGCCGAAGCTGCCAGGCGGCCTGCACCAGGTCGTTGGCGGCGTGCCGCGCGTCAGACGAAGATGGCGGCATCAGTTCTTCCACCGTCAGTCTTTCGCCTTGGGCAACCAGCTCGGCTTTGTAAGCGTGCAGCGCCCGTTTCGTTCGATAATTGTGGAGCATCACCAGCAGCGCGGCCAGCCCGGCCAACGCAAGGAGGGAAATCAAGACTCGGCGTTTAAACTTCGTCATAGCGGTTGATTGGACAAGAGCGGATACGGAGCCTCACCCGCATCCGTAGCCGGTTAACAACCGGCGATACAGCAGACTGCCAGCCTGCGCTACGCTGTAGCGCCGATTGTCAATCGGCTGTATCGCGGACTGGCAGTCCGCATGAGCCAGCAGTTTGTCAAAAGCCCGCGAACACTGGGAACGTTAAGCCTTCAAAAAGTAATTCCGCTGCTTCTCTTTGATGGGCCGGCCCAGTTTTTCCAGCACCAGCAGCATGTCCTCCCAGACCTTGCGCTTCTCACTGAGCGCCTCGTTCCGCAGCAGATACGCCGGATGATACGTGGGCATGACCGGGACGCCGCGAAACTGCTGCCAACGGCCGCGCAGTTTGGTGATGCCGTCGCCGGTCTTGCCGAGCAAACCTTCCACCGCCGTGGCGCCGAGCGCCACGATCACCTTCGGCTCAATGATATCCAGTTGCGCCAGCAGATACGGCAGGCAGGTCTGCATCTCCTCCGGCGCCGGCTTGCGGTTGCCCATCGTTTGCCCGGGCGTATCCGGTCGGCACTTCAAAATGTTGGCGATGTAAACTGTGTCGCGCCTGAAGCCCATCGTCTGAATGATCCGGGTGAGAAGCTGGCCGGCCTTGCCGACGAACGGTTCGCCCTGCTCGTCTTCGTCCGCGCCTGGCGCCTCGCCCACGAACATCAGCGGCGAATCAACGTCGCCGACGCCGAACATCACGTTCTTCCGCGACGCAGCGTGGTGGGGGCATTTCCGACAGACCATTGCGCGCGCGCGCACGGGTCGGGATTTTGCTTCGAAGCCAGCGGCGAAACTGGAGCGGCGGCCATGTTCGACTGCGGCTGCACGGCGGGCGACTGAGGCTTGGTTTGCGGCGGGGGCGATGAAGGGCGGCCGGGAACGGTCGGCTCTACCGCGGCCGGTTGGGGGGGCGAAGGGCCAAGCGCAGCCAAAGTTTCCGGCGACACCGAGACGAATTTGACGCCCTGCGCCTTCAGTTCTTCCAGGTGGCAAATCGCAGCGTCGAGGAGCTGTTGGTAGCCGACAGACATCGCCGCCATCGTAATCGCAGCCTCGGGGAGCGCACGGAAAAACTATGCACAGTGGCAAACGGGTTTGGTGAACAAGTCAGCCCTGCTTCTGCGGCGACCCAGGGCTGCTCTAAAGTCCGACGTAGGTGCTTGAAAAAAACTGACGCTGAACGCTACACTCCACCGCATGACGCGGCATTGCTGGAAATGCGGATGGGAATGGACGCTGTCCGGGCAACCGGGGCGGAGTGAGAGTTGTCCGCAGTGCAGGTCCGACCTGCGGGTTTGCCTGAATTGCCTGAGCTACGACACGCGCGCGGCGCACCAATGCCGGGACCGTCGCGCGGAGCCGGTCTTCGAAAAACACGTTGGCAACTTTTGCGAGTACTTCGAGTTTATCCGCCGCGTGTTTGTTCCGCCCGCGGAGGAAAAGTGCCGCGCGCCCGCGGCGCGCGAGCAGTTGAAGAAATTGCTGGGTGACTGACCGTGCGCTCGCTTTGCCGGGCGGGACGCCTCAGCGCGTCGAGAAGCGCGAGGCGATCCATGGGGATTTCCGCTTGTCAGCCTGAATTACGGCACCTAAATTTTGCTCGTGCTGAAAAAGAAACCGTTGTCCAACGAAGACTTCCTGCGACATGTGCGCGATTACCTGCCTATGGACGCGTCGGTCTGGAACACCGATCAGAATGGCAAACCTTGTTCCTGCGCCATGTCCACCGGCATGGTTGAGCATCACTTTTACCGGTTTGACGCGGAGGCGATGCTGGCAGCAAGTCATGCCATTGAAGAGGTGGCGCTGGAGGAGGCGAACGGATTTGTGCTGGCGACGATGCAGGAGTTCAAGTATTTCGAGCCGCATCGCGAGCGTTACTGGCAACTCGCCGCGACGCTGAAGGAAGCGCGGGTCATCGCCAAAGGGAAGAGACTGCCGCGCCACGGTCATTTGAAATTCATCGCCACAAATCACAAGGCGCTGGCGCCTTTCTGGACCGTGCTTTATCGAGGACACCGTTGCCAGGCGCTGTTGATCGGCCGACAGGCCGATGAGGCGAAAATATTTGAGCAGAAACGGTTCGACGGTTTTTACACCTTCAACCCGGACCTGATTGGGCGCGTGCGGCGGGACATCGAGGAGATTCTGGCCGGTTGCGCTGCGCGGATGCGGGAGTTTGAGCGCCTGCTCGCCATCGATCAGACGGCCAAGCGGCTCGACGCCGAGTTCGCGCGCGGGCACAAAGCGGTCGAAGGCGCGCTGCGCGAGTTGCAGATTACCGGCAAGCGTTACCAGGCGCGGCGTTTCGCCGCGGACTTGGAAAAATCACTCCATCGCCTCAAGCTTTTGACCGGCAAACTGCCGAACCTGGTGGGCGCCGCCCATCCCCTTCCGTCCGCATGATTGAACTGGTTCAGTTTCCCTGGAGTCCGTTCTGTATCGTGCAACGGCGCATTTTGGAATACGCCGGCGCAAAATTCAAAATCATCAACGTCCCCAACACGGAACGCTCGCTGGTTTGGAAGTTGACCAAGGGCCGTTATTACGGCGCGCCGATCATCAAAGACGGCAAAACCGTCGTGTTTGAAACCGACGACAACTCTCAAGTCATCGGGAAGTATCTCGATGATAAATTTCAGCTCGGCCTGTTCCCGCGCGAGGGTGAAGGCGTGCAGAGCATCCTCTGGCGCTGCATTGAAAGCGAAGTGGAAGGCTGCGGTTTCAAACTCAACGACGTTTACTGGCAGGAGTTCGTGCCCAAATCGGAATGGTGGGCCTTCGTGCGGCACAAGGAACGCAAGTTCGGCCGCCATTGCCTGGAGCAGTGGCAGAACCAGCAGGCGCAGTTGCTGGAAGGTTTCGCGCAAAGCCTTTTGCCGTTCGACGAGATGCTGCTGGACCATTCGTTCCTGCTGGAAGAGCGGCCGCGCTTTGTGGATTTCGATCTTTACGGCATGCTCGGCAACTTTCTTTATTCCGGGCACTATGATTTGCCGGCCGCTCACTCCCGGCTCAAGGAGTGGCATGGGCGCATGACCCGGATACGATCCGTTCGTTTTCAGTGAAAAATTATATTCTCGACACCAACGTTCTCCTGCACGATCCGAACTCGATCCTCAATTTTCAGGAGCACAACGTCCTGATTCCCATCGAGGTCATCGAGGAAGTTGACCGGTTCAAACGCGAATCCACCGAGCGCGGCGCGAACGCCCGCACCGTTTCGCGCACGCTCGACAGTTTGCGCGCCAAAGGCCGTTTGAGCGAAGGCGTCACCCTGCCGAACGGAGGCCGGTTGCGCGTCATTTTCCGGGACAAAAACCAGAACGGCCACCTCACCAGCGGCGACAACAATGTGGACAGCCGCATCGTTGCGCTGGCCATTACCGTGCAAAAAGCGCACCCGAAACAGCGGACGATTCTCATCACCAAGGACGTCAATCTTCGCATCAAAGCGGACGCGCTCGGCTTGCAGGCGGAGGATTACGAGACCGACCGCGTGCTCATCAAAGACCTGTACACGGGCATGTTCGAGCTGGCGGTGAGCACGGCTCAACTGGCAGCCTTCCGGGCGGAGGAAGAGTTTCAATTGAACGGCGGAAGTCCGCATTTCCCCAACGAATACTGCACGCTCACCGACGCCAACAATCCCAAGCGCGCGGCGCTGGCCAAGGTTGATGCCGCCGACGACAAACTGGTTCCGATCACTGATGCTCGCGAGGGCGCGTGGGGCATCAAACCGCGCAATCGGGAGCAGCACTTTGCCTTCGACGCGCTGCTGGACGACCGCGTCAAGCTCGTCACGCTCATGGGCAAAGCCGGCACGGGCAAAACGTTGCTGGCGATGGCGGCGGGTCTGAAGAAAACGGTGCAGGACCGCGAATATCGCCGGCTCGTTGTCGCGCGTCCAACGATTTCCATGGGCAAGGAACTCGGCTTCCTGCCCGGTTCGCTCGAAGAGAAATTGAACCCGTGGATGCAGCCGATTCACGACGCGCTCGAAATGCTCAGCGACCTGAACATGGGCCACGAACAACGGCGCGGCGGCGACTTGATGCGTTCCGGCAGCATCGTGGTGGAGGCATTGAGTTACATCCGCGGCCGCAGCATCGCGAATCAGTTCATGGTCATTGACGAGGCGCAAAACCTGACCCCGCTCGAAGTGAAGACCATCATTACTCGCGTCGGCCACGGCACCAAGATTGTTTTCACCGGCGACCCTTATCAAATTGACAA
>QHOP01000341.1 GCA_003219345.1 Verrucomicrobiota bacterium | reverse complement strand
TCTGCTGGCCAATCTGGCCCTGATTCGCAATGCGCTTCTGGCCATCCTCCCCGAGCACATCGACGCGCCAACTCTGCCCGAGTTGCGCGAGCGCCTGCACTCCCGACCGTCCCGCTGCTACGCAATCCTCCGCGACTTATGAGCGATCATGATCTCAAAACGAAAGACCCTGGTTACGCCGACGCCAGCGAAGTGGTCCGCGAAGCCTTGCGCCTGCTGGAAAAAGTGGACAACGTTGAACCGGCCGACCTCGAAGCCCTCATCGCGGAAGCAGATCGGGAACCCTCCACGCCTATGACCGCGGAAGACTGGAATGAAGTGCGCCGGAAAGTTCTGGGCAAAGAGCGCAAAGCCGCGGCATGAGCCGCGTGTTGAAGAAACCGGCGGCAGTGCGTGACCTGATCGCCAACGGCCGCCACATCGCCAAGGACAGCCTCAGCGCGGCCGAGTGTTTTCTGGACGCTGCAGAGCGGTATTTTCGCCGAGTTGGGGCGACATCCCGAGATAGGGCGTCAGCGCCGTTTCCAACGCCGCCCCGCTTACGCTCCTGGCACAACTACCTGATTTTCTACAACGGGCCGATGAAACGGGTTTTCAAAGACGATTCCGCAACCTTCGACGTTTTCTCCCGACCATTCTCCGTCTGGTCTGGTGGCTATAGCTGTGTCGCGACAGAGCATTGGGATTGCCGCGCACGTGTGCGACTTTTGTGCTGTTTTTTAACACCCACAAACGTTAAATAGGGCGAACGTATTTGTATCGTATGACCGAATCGGAGTGGCAAACCCGCAAGCAATGAACTCGACGCCAAACTGCGCTCGCTGAATCCGCCTTGGGAAATCGTCAGGTATCGGGAAGGCCTCGATCTTTCGTCGTTCGGTTGTCACGCCGTCAAAGAACTGCCGACCGCAAACGGCCCCGCGCCAACTCAAAATGAAGAACCGAATCTTGCCGCTGTATGAATGGGTCAGCAAAAACAACCCAGCACCCGAAAAGCAATATGACAAAGGATGGTGGGATACGATTGAGTTCTACTATCGCTTGGCGGATACTTTCCCCGATTGCAATGCCAGCGTCATCAGCACCTATGCCATTCAAACTCCGCCACCTTGCGAGGAATTGCTTCTGCCCACCGTCCTGCTCCATCTTCCCGCAGCCGCGGTTGTGCTGCAGCATGACTTTGCACCGCTTCCTCCATTCTGGACGTTGGCAATAGAACGCCAGACAAGCTCGCCGATTGACGTCTTTGGCCTCTTTGAGCCGGGTGCGATCACGCCGAACCGCAATCTTGCTCGATTGCCAAACACGTGGCGCTTTCAACCTATGGCCAAAGACCCGAAACGCTTCTGCTGCCAGGTTGGTGACGAATTCCACGTCCTCACCTTTCTCTGGATTTTAAGTCGTGGAAAACCTCCGACTTTGCGGCGCAAGCGGCGTTAGCTGGCAATTGGTTTATCCGCGCCATCCGTGTTAAAACACTGGCATTTCCGACATCGTCGAAGCCGCAACCACTCCCTCTCCTCCATCGGAGGGAGGAGAGGGCCGGGGAGAGGAGGAGCGTTTGTCCCACCAGCTCGGGATTGCGCGGATGAAGCAAGAAAAGAATTTCGTGAAATCCGTGCGTTCCGTGGTTAGAATGACGACATGAACTGGAAAGAGCACATCACCGCCGACCCTGCCGTCCTTGTGGGCAAACCCGTTGTTAAGGGGACGCGACTCTCGGTTGAATTCATTCTGGAATTGATCGCCGAGGGTTGGTCGGAAGCCGACATGCTCCGCAATTATCCCGGCCTCACGCGCGAACAAATACTCGCCTGCGTGGCCTACGCCAAGGATCGTCTCAGCGACGAAAAGCTTCTCGCCATCCCCGCCTGAACAACGCCCGCGGCGATGCGACTCTGCGCCAACGAGAACGTGCCGGGCGATTGCGTGGCCGTCCTGCGCCAGCGTGGACACGACGTTCTGTGGGTCCGGGAAATTGCGCGTGGCAGCGGGGACGACGCAGTGCTCGCCAAAGCGCAATCCGAGGCACGGGTGCTTATCACGTTCGACAAGGATTTCGGCGAACTGGTTTTCCGGCGTGGCAAGGCCGCTTCGCGCGGCATCGTCTTGTTCCGCTTGCGCAAACTCTCACCGGACTTTGTAGCCAGGCGAGTGGCGCAAATCCTTGAGTCCACCGCCGAATGGGAAGGCCATTACGGCGTGGTGGACGAACACTCGATCCGACTACGGCCATTGCCCTGACGCATAAGCGCCCGACTGCCGGACGAGGCAAATGAGATTTGCACTTATTGCGTGAAGATATTTCGTGCGTGTGATCCTATATGCAAAACGGAGCAGCCGAGCGGCGGGTCAAGATGGACCGCAGAGGGCAGCAGGGCGAGGAATATCTTGACGCGCCGCCCGGCGACCCACAATCAAACCACTATTCACGCGCACGGACCACGAGCGGATGCGTTTCTGTGATCCTGGCAGGTTGACAATCAATGACGCGGTGCGCTCGCAGATCGTGGGTGTTGATCCTGGCGCTTCGGTTGGGATGTTGGCGACGGGAGGTGGAGCGATTCCGAAGGAGGGCAGCAGGGGCCGGAGGAAGTAGCGGAGCGACCAAGCCAAAACCCAACGGAAGCAGACGCGGCTGCGTCATTCCAAAACCGGAACGAGCACGCGCGGAGTAGAGCGAGCAGCAGGGGCGTCGGGGTGCGCTCGCGGCACGAAGCGCGTGTTGGTTCCGGCCCACTTCCGGTCATGCCGGAACGGTGAGGTCAGTACCAGGCAAAATGATCAATCAGACGCAAACTTCGTTCATCGTTCCTCCGTCTCAAACCCACTCGACGGGTCGAGTGTCGGTTTCATTTTCACTCACTCGAACCGTCGCAGGAAATACATGGCGTGGATTGTCGGTTAGTGGCAGCGGTTTGCAAGGTTGTCGGAGTGGAATCCGCAGCGGAACGCCGCGCCACAAGGCCAGACGGAAGCAACGGACGAATGCTTCCGGCGATGTGGAGTCCGTGACGAGCGCGAGTGACGTGATGGTGCGCGGACGAAGGAGCACGGAAACGAACGAGCGTTGGTCACGGCGGGAACCGGATTATGTCCGGGAGGATTTTCTACCGAATAGGTGACCGGCCTCGATGAAGTCCCGTTTGTCGATCGTGGTGATGTCCACCGAGGTGCCGCCGTCTGAGTAGTCGTGATGAATCCACTTTCAGAGCAGGCCGATGGGCCGGTTGTCG
>QHOP01000449.1 GCA_003219345.1 Verrucomicrobiota bacterium | reverse complement strand
ACGTCACCGTCTCTCCCGTCCGAGCCATTGACCAGTTTCTCCCATCAGCGGAGGTCAGGACGGTACCCCATTCGCCGACAGTCACGAACAGTCCTTCGCCAAAGACCACGTCCTTCAAACCGTTGCCTTGCGGTAAGGGACTTCGCCAGTGCCATTGGTCGAGCGGGTTTGCGAGAGCCGCGAATGCCAACGACAACCCGATTACAAACAGCGCCATCGGCGTGGTCGCTGGCGCCCGCGGCGCCGCTGGGGAGTCCCCTCGCTTCAGGGAATTTCCCACCTCGAACCAACGTTTTTGCCCTGGCCTCATTCGTCCAGGAACATGTGATCGAGGTTGATGGCCCAGCGTATTCGCTCGCCGGCGTCCTCGCCGCACTGGCCACGGTCGACCGCATCAGAACTTCTGGCGGCTGACACCACTGGATCATTGCCTTCAGGGCCAACTGACGCGCGCGGGCCGGAAGCCGCGTTGGCGCGATAAAGGGTCACTTCCAGGCAGTGCTGGATCAAGTCACGGTTGTAACGACGGAAGCGACGAATGAGATGCCAGTCGGGAAGTTCCTGGCCGCAAAGCAGGATGAGGATCGGGTCCTTCCGCACCCGAGCCTCGATCTCCTGAGAACTGAAAACGCCGGAGGCATAGCAATAGGTGAGCAGCCCGAGCAAAACGCGCGGTTGACAGGCAATGCCCGCCTCGGCTGCCGTCCCCGGTATCAGGAGACGCGGATCAAGCTGCCGCACCGCGGCCAATACCAGGTCCCGAAGATTTGTGTTTTCTATGCGGGCGCCCGGCAGACGCAGTTGCCTGTCGTCGGTGGGGCGCTGATGAAGCTGGGTGGTTTCGGTGTTCGTCATGGCATCAGGTCTCGTTTTCGCCGAGTGCGTCTGGTGATGTTACGCGCCAAACGAGGGGAATCTTTCAAAGTAGTTGGCAAAATTTAACCATGAAAATATCGGACAATCGCAACTTTAAAATCTGCGGGAGCATTTGCTGTCGCTTCCTGTCTAACTCAACATGAAACGCTGGATTTGCTCTCTGTTCCTCCTGTTGGCCGCGATCAACTCCGGGTGGACCGCCGGTTTGATCATCGTGGATGAAGCGCATTGGAAGCATCAATTACCTCCCGACGGAATCGTCCCGCCACCGTGGCCGTTGCCACGCCCCAGACCGGGACCGTGGCCGCGGCCATGGCCAGTCCCGCCCCCGCGCGTTTACCAGTTCTGCCCGCTGGAGGTTACCCGGCACCAGGCTGAAGTGCGGATCAAAGACCAGCTCGCGGACACGTCCATCGAACAGGAGTTTTACAATCCGAATGCGCAGCGGATCGAAGGCACATTTCTGTTTCCCGTTCCGAAAGGGGCGCAGATCAAGAAGTTCGCCATGAAAATCGACGGCAAGCCGGTCGAAGCCGAGCTGATGTCCGCCGACAAGGCGCGCGGGATTTACGAGGACATTGTCCGCAAGCTGCGCGACCCGGCGCTGCTCGAATACGCCGGCCAGGACGTGTTCAAGGTGCGCATCTTCCCCATCGAACCGCACGCGAAGAAGCACGTGTCGCTCTCCTACACGCAATTGCTCAAGGCCGATTCCGGCCTCATTGGCTTCACTTATCCGCTCAACACGGAGAAATTCTCGGCCAAACCGATTCCGGACGTGAGCCTCAAAGTCGAGGTGGAGACGAAGCGTCCGCTGAAGTCGATTTATTCGCCGAGCCATAGCGTGGAGATCAAACGTCATGGAGGAAACCGCGCCACGGTCGGGTTCGAAGCGAAGGACGTGAAGCCGGACAGCGATTTCCAGCTCTTCTTCGCGCCGGAAGCGGACGACATCGGCGTGAACCTGATGACCTACAAGACCGGTTCGGACGACGGCTACTTCCTGCTGCTGGCGTCGCCGGGCATTGACGCGAAGGAAACGAAGGTAATGCCGAAAGACGTGGCCTTCGTGCTCGACACGTCCGGCTCGATGGCGGGCAAGAAACTGGAACAGGCGAAGAAAGCATTGTTGTTCTGCGTCGAGAATTTGAACGACGACGACCGTTTCGAAATCATTCGATTCTCGACTGAGACCGAACTGCTCTTCAACAAACTGGCGGAGGCATCGAAGGCCAATCGCGCTCGCGCCGACGATTTCATCAGGGATTTGAAGGCGATCGGCGGCACGGCGATTGACGACGCTTTGCGCGAGGCGCTTGCCCTACGCCCCGGTAGCAGCCGACGTGAGGAGGCTCAATCTTCAAAATCCGAAAGCGGAAACCCGAAATCCGAAACTGGCCGCCCGTTCCTGGTCATATTTCTGACGGACGGTCTGCCAACCATCGGCATCACGGACGAAAATCAAATCGTCGGCAACGTAAAGCAGAACAGCGACGGCAACGTGCGCGTGTTCTGTTTCGGCATCGGCCACGACGTGAACACGCATCTGCTTGACAAAATCACGGAGGAGACACGGGCGTTCAGCCAATACGTGTTGCCGGAGGAAGACATCGAAGTGAAGGTGTCGAACTTCTTCGCCAAGATAAAAGACCCGGTGCTGACGAACCCGACGCTGAGTTTCACGGGCGACCTTCGCGTGACCAAACTGTATCCCTCTCCCCTGCCTGACATTTTCAAAGGCGAGCAACTGGTGCTGGCCGGACGTTACAGCGGCAAAGGCGCCTCGGCGGTGGTGCTCGAAGGGACGGTCCACGGCGCCAGGAAGAAGCTGACTTACGACGTGAGCTTTTCGGGTGAAACGACCGAGCATGATTTTATTCCGCGGCTTTGGGCGACGCGGCGGGTTGGCTATCTGCTGGAGGAAATCCGGCTGCACGGTGAGAACGCAGAGCTGAAGGACGAGGTCACTGAACTGGCGCGCAAATACAGCATCGTCACGCCCTACACCGCCTATCTCATCATTGAAGACGAAGCCAGGCGCGGCGTGCCGATCCTGTCGCAGTCGTTGCCGCAATTGCAGCAGGATGCGGCGGCGCGTTCCAGTTTGGGCGGCTACTCCGAGAATTTGCTAAGGCAACGTTACGGGCGGGCGCCGGTGACACAGTCACGCAGCGAACTCGCCTTCAAATCGGCGAACGCCCCCGCGGATGCCATTTCACTCGGCGCAGCCGAATCGCAGCGAGGACTCGTTGCGCAGGCTGGTCCGGTTCCCGCAACCGTGGGAGTTGTTGCCGCCGGGAGGGATCAAGAACCCGCGCGCATAGCGCAATACACGCAGCAGACGCAGTTCGTTGGCGGGCGCAGCTTTTATCAGAACGGCAAACAGTGGATTGATGCCACAATTCAGAAATTGAAAGACCCCAAGCGCGTCCGTGTGCAGCTCAATTCCAGGGAGTATTTCGACCTGGTTGCCAAGA
>QHOP01000420.1 GCA_003219345.1 Verrucomicrobiota bacterium | reverse complement strand
TCGGATGTTGCCGGATGCTCCGCTCATATCATGGCGCAGTCGCGTGGGATCGTGCGCGTGAATCGGGAGGTTCGATTGTGGGTCGCCGGTCGCCGCGTCAAGGTCGTTCCGCCCTGTCTCCCCTCGGCTTCCACCTTGACGCGCCGCCCGGCTCCGGGAGTTTGCCTTTAGGATTCTTTGCACGGAGGATTATTCATTATTCATTTAGTGTAGGTGCTACACCCAGATTTCAACGCCGGCGGTAAGCTGCCGAATTTGTGAAAATTGAATCGAACGGCAAAGGGTATCCAAACGGCGCGGCGGTCGTCAGCCTTTCCAGATGGCTGGAGCAGGTGGGGGTGACGCAATGCACCGCCTGGCGCTGGCGGAAGAAGGGTTGGCTCAAAACCGTCAACATCGCCGGACGGCAATATCTCACTCAGGAAGCAATTGATGAATTCCACCGCCGCGCCAGCGCCGGTGAATTTTCCCAAGTTAATAAAGTGCCGAGCCGCAAGGGGGCCTGACCCGCTCCGTTGGCTCCAGGTGACCTCATTAGACCAGGTGTTTCTGTCTGTAAGAACCTTTCCTGATAAGGCCAAATACCAAAACTCCGAGCAGACACACCGCTGTCACGTCCGGTTCCGGCACAGTAATGCCCTCGCGAAAAATCATATCGGAGTTGTCCTGCGGCACACCGCCATAAATCAGTCGCCCTCCAGAATAGTTCATGTCAATTGTCTGCCCATTTACGACAGCCGAAGAGGGAACTTCAATCGTCCAACGTGAATCGCCAGCAAGCTGAGTAATCTCCAAAACGTAGAGATCTCCCGGTATCAACTGCACCGTACTTGGAAACGTGAAATGTGTGTTGCTATCGCCTGACCCTCCCGATCTAAAAACCTGATCACTCAACCCCAAAACAGGTGCCGCGATGTTTCCTCCGTGAATGGCAATCTCAAACGTGCCTGTATTCGTAGCTGTCGGGTTGTGAAGGGTGACCTCTACAAAATCCAGTCCTTGCAATGAAGGAGTGAACTCTTGCCCCGTACCGGGCACCAACGATGATAACACAGCATCGTAATTGTAGCTTCCCCCCGTATTGGGTGGAGGTTGAAGGCTTTGGTCTGTCAAAAACACTTGAGCATGTCCCGTTGCAATGCCACATGCCAGCAACAGAGAGAATTGGATAGGTCGAAATCTTGTTAACGTCGGTGTTTGCATAGAGTGTGCGAATGCCGTCTAACGACAGAGCTTGAGGATGATCGCCGTATCGAAATAGGCGTCCATCACGAGTCGCCGCGCCCGTAAGAAATCACGGCTTCGCTGTCAGCGACCACCTTGTTCCCGTAAACGCGCTTGAGCCGCGCGCCAAAATCAGGCCAGTTGCCACCGGACGCGGACGCGCCATTGCCGTTGCCTGTCGCCGGGCCGGTCGGCGTCTCCAATTCGTGAAAGAAGCGCGCAAACTCTTCCCGCTCCCTGGCGGACAGCGCCTTAAATTGCTCGATCAGTTCGGTCGCGCTCATCTGCGAAAACTTATAATGTGTAACGCCGCGAAACGTCAAGAAATGGGCCATTGTTCAAAACAGACGATTCCTTATCGGAACCGCGCGCAATTTCCCACTACCCGGCACCCCGCCCACACGGTCAGCCGCGAAAAAAGGGATTCCTCATCCGGGCTGCCCGTCAGGCCGTCGCCGCCTGCGGCATCACCGCCAGCGCCGGGCCGAAATTGAGCCGCGCCGCCTGCGCCTGCGCGTGTTCGTTGCTCAAATGCCCGTACACCTTGCCAATAAGAATCCCGCCGTCCTTGTGGCCAACCCAACGGGCAATCGTCATGAAGTCCACGCCTGACATCACGGCGTAACTGACGAAGGCATGGCGGCAATCGTGAAAGCCAAACTTGTCCAGCCCGGCAGCCTTGCGCGCCAGCCTTAAGGACTCGCGGAACGTGCGGGCGCGCTCGTCATGTTCACCGCGTTGAGGGCTGGGAAACAGCCATTGCGAATCGGGCGCGCGCCGAGCGTGCATGGCCTTAAGATGGGTTTCGAGCTCCGGGTTGAAATCGACGTGACGGGCCTCGCGGTTTTTCGTATCGGCGTCCGCGCCGATGCAGGCCAGCTTGCGCTCGAAATCCACGTCGGCCCAGCGGACGCGCAACGCTTCCTGCTCACGCGCGCCGGTGTAGGCCAGGAAGCGCAAATAGTCGGCAAGCTGCTGCGCGTTCTTGAGCGGCTGCGCTTTGTCCTTCTCGTCCGGCCTGGCCAAGCGACCTTCGACAAAGTGCGGATTGAAACCCGCAGCGCAAACGGATTCGATTTCAGCCAGCGTAAAGAGGCGGCGGGCCTTCTTGTCCGTGCGCTGCCAGGCGATGTCTTCCGTCGGCATGGCCTTCAAATAGCCGTCGCGCTTGGCTGCTTTGAGCACGTGCCGCAGACAAACCAGCGCCACGTTGCACGTGCGGGGCGAACGACGTGCCCGCAGTTTGTTAAGCGTGTCCTGAATGTGGCTGGGACGAATCTTGTCCAGCCGCAAATGGCCGAGCGCCTTTTGCCAGCGTTTGTAGTGCGTCTTCTCCGTGGTGATCGTGTCGGGCTTTTTGCCGGACGCGGTGAGCATCGGCAGGTAAGTCTTTTCGTAAAACTCATGGAAGGTCGGCGAGCGGCCGATGTGCCGGAGTCGGTTTTCGCTGCGTTCAACGAGCAGCGTGCGGAATTCTTCCTGTGCTTCGGCTCCCGTTTTCGCTTTGAGCGGCACCCACTTGACGTTTTTCCTGCCGTCCTCGGCTTCGACGGAAATGCGCGCGAGGAAACTCTGGTTTCGACGCCACAGCCCGCGAATCGGATGCTTGCGGTTATCCAGTACGCGGGTGTATTTGTAGCGACGTGAGCTTGGTTTTGAGCCAGAACGATTGCGTAAGGTTGCGTTGCGTTTCACAACGTAACAATGTCGCAATTACTGTCGCAAAGTCAATCGACGGTTTCTGGTTTATGCCGTAAGTTGTTAGACTGCAATAATGCCGACGTGGCGGAACTGGCAGACGCGCCAGACTCAAAATCTGGTGGCCGCGAGGCCGTGTGGGTTCGACCCCCTCCGTCGGCACCATGCGGTTCAAGCACTTGTGTGGCCCGGATGGCTTCGAGGCCTCACTCGGCATTTACCTACTCCCTGCAAGCCTCTGATATACCTCTCTCGCCGTTTTGAGTTGCATCGCGACGTGGTCCTTGCCCGTGTGCATCCGATCGCGGCGATCCAAGTCCTTTTCGAGCCGGTCAATCCAGGCCAGGAAGTATCCGGCGTCGGCCTTCGAGTCGAGGTTGCTGCCGGCGAGCTCGACGTAAACCGGGTTCGCGTGCGCCTGCTGCGGTCCGACTGCGAAGTCAGGCACTGGCGGGCCACTGACGCGCGCCGTCACCCAGCCAGTGCGGTCGAGACGCAGCTCGTGGTCGAGCGTGAGTTCCAGTTTGTCGGGTGAGAGGAGGCCATTCGCAACCACTCGGCCGTTGTAGATCAACTCCAATTTGTCCAGCGGCGCTTGCGCTGAACCGTGGGCCCGGACACGGACCGTTCGCGGAGTGGTGAGTTTGATGGTGTCGCCGGGCGCCGAGTCGCCGACGGCGAGTTCGATCATCGGTCCGTTGCTGATGAATGAGCGTCCGGCACGCTCGCTTTCAATCCACGCCTTATAGTCGAGGCCGTTTGGCAGGCGCACATAGCAGCGGCCCCAGCCGGGCGGCGAGCTGTTGATGCGGTTCAGGAAGCAATCCGTGCCGGCAGTCGCCGGAACGCGGAAGCCACAGTTGAGGACGCGATACCACAGCGACACGCTCGCCGCGTAGCCGGAGCCCATCACGTCGATCGTGTCAATGCGCCCCAGCGCCACGTCCACCGGGAGACCCTTGGCGGAATAAGCGGTGCCGTAGGGGTCGTCAAGGTTGTTCGCCGGGTGCGTATAGCTGGCGATGCCGCCTTGCGCGCGTGTGCGATCAGCCAGGTCGGCATTGGTCGGGATATCCCACGGGTTCGTCGTGTCCTTGAAACCGGTAAAGATCGGTTCCACGAGCTGGCCGAGGTTGCCGAAGGTCATATGGCCCCAGATTGTGCTGCGGAACTCCTGGTTCCAGTAGAGCAACGTGCGTGGCGTCGAGCGCGCGTCAAGCCGGCCGCGGAAAAACTCGCGGTCGAACACTCCGTCGCCGTCTGAATTCGCGACCATGAGATTGCACACGTTCAAATCCTCGCCCTCACACATGTCGATGAGGTTGGCGGGGGTGTTATACCAGGCGCCATAGCCGTAGTTGGCGTGGATGTGATTCTCGCCGGAGAACCAGCCGCGCGACCACGCGTCGGTCCACCGTTCGAGGTTCACGTCAAGAATTTTGCGCTGGCCGCCTTCCAACTCGACCTCCGACCGGAAGACGCGGTGCTCCGGCCCGCGCCAGGCGATGATCTCGTAGGCGCCCGCCGGCAGGAGGAGCGCGGCCGTTCCACGCGCATAGAAGTGCATCCGCCCGCCGGTCACGCGGTAGAGCGAACCCGGCGGCGCGAAGAACTTGCCGTCCTTGCGCTTCACCACCATCTTTGCCGCGACCGGCGGTTTGTTCGAATCGCCCAGTTGCAGTCGCAGCAAGCCGACCGGATCGTTATAGACCTTTCCGAATTCCAGTTCGTCCACCGACAGCGTCGTCTTGTCATTGTGAATGAAATCCATCAGCACGAGCGCAGTGGCGCCTTCGTGGTTCTCGGTGTGAATCAGGAAACGGCCATCGGTTTCGACAGAAGGCCAGTCCTCATCCCCCTGGCCGAAGGTGATCTTTCGCGCGTCGCGCTGAGGATGGGCGAGCGGGATGTGCCAGACATCGTTATGCGATGCGCCGAGGTCAGTGACAAGGTAGGAACCGGTGCCCTTGGCGTCCCAGGCCAGTTGATAAATGCGCGCCAGCCAGCGCGTGACGAGCTGCGGAGCGCCGCCATGCGTCGAGAGTTTCCAGAGATCGGCATGCGGACCGTTATTGCCACCCTGCTCGTCGGGCAGGTCCTGGTGCAGCGCGTAAAGCAGCCATTCGCCGTCGGGCGAGAGCGCAACCGGCATTCGCGGCGTTTGCCAGTTATCCGGAAGGCCTTTGATCGGCGCGAGCATGGCGCTCTGCAGGTCGAGCCACGCGAGATGGTCCGGCGCGCCCTCCCTGCTGAAGCGACCGAGAAGGCGCTCGCCGTCAGGATGGAAGTGCAGCTTGCCCTGTGCCCGCACGGCGGAGGGCAGCTTGCGGGTTGAACCGTCCTCGGCGTTGATCCACTGCAACTGGCCACCGAAGAAGTTCGCGGAGTTGATGAATGCAATGGTATGGCCGTCCGGCGACCAGGCCGGTTCGATATCGAATCCTTCGCCTCGGGTGAGCACGGTCAACGTTCCGCCCGACGCCGGCATCCGGCAGATGGCCCCCTGCCACGAAAACGCGACCTGTTGTCCGTCGCCCGAGACACGCGGTTGAATGGGGCCGAACGCGGTCTGTTCGGGCGCGCCGGATGCAGATGCGTCGGGGACGATCACGCAAACCAACAGCGCGAGACACGCGGGGAAAAACCGTAGCCGCGGAACGGAAATGGTTTCTGCCCCTGCGTGGGTGGCGACGTAGAGCGGGGTTTTCATTGCCGCGAGCTTATTCCTGGGCCGCTCGGAGTCAACCGGACTTCGGGAGGGGAAACCCTGATTTGCGCTGATTTCTGCGCGTCTGACTCCTGTCCGACTGGGTTCCGCCCTCCTCTTTTAGCCTTCATTTCTGACTTCGAAGCGCCCCCCGGCGAAAGAGTTTGCGTGCAGAACGTTCCGCGATTGCAATTTGTGGTCCCGAGTCTTACAACCTCACCGCTCAATGAAAACCACGAACAGATAAGGATCAAGCCATGAATCGCATTGTACCATCGCTGCTGGGCATTGTCGCACTCGTCTTAACCGCGACTTTTGCCGCCGAGTTGAAGTACTCGTTCACGCCGGATTTCTTCGAGGAAAATCCCGATAACAAGCCGCTTGGCCCTTGCCACGGCGGCGTGGTGATGGATAAGGCGGGCAATGTTTACGTCACCACCGACACGCCGCGCGGCATAGTGGTTTTTTCGCCCTCCGGCAAGTTCCTGCGCGCCGTCGGCCCGACGCGCATTCACGGGCTGGAAGTGCGCGAGGAGCAGGGTGTGGAATACATCTACGGCGCGCGCCCGTCCGATCACGAGGTGGTCAAGCTCAAACTCGATGGCGAGCAGCTATGGGCGATTCACTTTCCGCCGGAGGCAGGCATCTATAAAGATGAGAAAGGGTTCAACCCCTGCGCCGTCACCGTCGCGCCGGATGGTTCGATCTTCGTCGCCGATGGTTACGGATCAAACTATGTGCTCAAGTTCGACCAGGACCGCAAGTTCGTGAAGGCCTTTGGCGGGCCGGGCGAGGCGGAAGGAAAGTTCAAGACCTGTCACGGCATCGGGCTGGACACGCGCCGGGGCAAGCCGCTGTTGCTGGTCTGCAACCGCAACAACAATCGCGTGGAATACTGGGACCTCGACGGCGACTTCGTGAAAGTCATCCAGAAAGATCTGCGGATGCCCGCCGCTGTGCACATCCGGGGTGATTACGCCGTGATTCCGGAGTTGCAAGGCCGGGTGACCGTTCTGGACAAGGACGGGAACATCGTTGCGCAAGTCGGCGACAATCCCAACGAGAAACAGCGCGCGAATTTCGGCCTGCCGCAAGACCAGTGGAAGGACGGCATTTGCAATTCGCCGCACGGCGCTTCGATTGACAAGGACGGAAACCTGATTGTGACGGAGTGGAGTCAGTTTGGTCACCTCCACAGATTCACTCGCGTGAAGTAAGGACGCGCGGTCTGCATTAGTCGCAATGCTCGACCCCTCGCGGCAGCGGCAGCCCGGACGGCAATCAGTTCGCTCCGAAAATCTTAACGCTTACGGCAGGCACCCATCAACTCATCGTGCGCGGCCGGGAGGCCAACTGCAAATTGGGCAGCATCACGATCACCCCGCTGCCTCGCTAGCGGCTCAATTCTCTCAAAGGCTCCAGCCGGAGCGATACGCTGAACGAAGGTGGGCGTTGGCCGCTTCGTTGTTGGTGAACCGCATCGCCTCGTCGTCCCAACGGAGCGTTTGCCCGGGGAAACGAATGGCAATCAGGCCAAGCAGCGCCACCTGTGTGAGTGGACCGCCGTAATCAAAGTTGGAGCCCGCCTGACGGCCCGCGCGAATCGCCTCGATCCAATCCCACGCGTGTCCTTTGACACGAGGGATTTTTTCCGCCGGCGCATTTTTGCCCGAGTATTGCTCCATGAGGTTCTCCGGAAGCAGGTGGCAGTTGGCGCCACCGTGTGAACCGTGGACAATCATTCCCTTGTCGCCAAAAAGAATGGCCCCGGTGCCGGGAACCTTTTCGTCGGCCGGGAAATCCTCGGGTTTGGGAATGGTGGTGTTTCCGTCATACCAGACGAGTTTGACCGGGCCGCGCGCTTTTCGGGCCGGAAACTCGAAGGTGACCTTCGAGCCTGGAGGGTAGGTCAAGCCATGCTTCACCGGATCATAGTCAGTCACCTCCGCCTGTACCGTGGAGGGGGCATCCAAATCCAGCGCCCAGTACGCCGGATCGACGACGTGACAAATCCAATCACCGATGACACCGCCGCCAAAATGCATCCAGCCGCGCCAGTTCCAGGGCACCCAAAGCGGCGAGTAAGGACGGAACTCCACCGGCCCGAGCCAAAGATCGTAATCGAGAGTTTTGGGCACCTCATGAGGCTCGTCCACTTTGGCCAGGTTGGGAATCTGACAATAGACATTCTTGAAAGCGTCGCAGCCGGCATGAATGGTGTGAACCTGGCCAATGGCCCCCGCCCAAACCCACTCGCAGACCCGGCGAATGGTATCGCTGGAATGACCCTGGTTGCCGAGTTGGGTGACCACCTTGTATTTGTGGGACGCGGCCGTGAGCTTTCGGACCTCATCCACCGAGTGAGCCAGCGGCTTTTCACAATAGACGTGCTTGCCATGTCTCATGGCTTCCATCGCGATGACCGCGTGGGTGTGATCCGGCGTGCCGATCACCACGGCCTCGATCTCCTTTCCCATCTTGTCGAGCATCACCCGATAATCCTTGAACCGTTTCGCGTCCGGGTATTTGGTGAATTCCTTGCCGGCGTATTTTTCATCCACATCGCACAGCGCGACGATATTGTGTCCCAGTCCCGCCACCTCGCCCACGTCCGCGCCGCCCCGGCTGCCGATGCCGATCCCGGCCACATTGAGCTTCGCGTTCGGGGAAAGATTTTCTGCGCGCAGCAAACTTCCTGGAAGAATGTTGAACAGTGCCACGCCGGCGCCAGAGCGATGGAGAAACTGCCTGCGGTTTATTTTATGTCGGGGGAGTTCCTTGATGATTTCTGCTGCGCTCACGTCGGGGAATCTACTGGCCGAAAGGGGAATTGTCATCCGCCAAATTCCTGAATCCCGCCCAGAGAATTGCCGCAAGAAGGCGCAAAGAGACTCAAAATCTTGACCACGGATTTCACGGATCAACTTGTCTTCCTATCCGTGCCATCCGTGTAATCCCTGGTCGAATCTTCCGTGGTTGAATCCTTTGTGGCTGTTTCTCCACGCCTTTTGGACCACGGATTTCACGGATTCAATTTCTACCCATCCGTGTCATCCGCGTAATCCCTATGGTCCGCGACGGAAGCGATCCCCATAATGCTGCAAGGCGGTTCGCACAACTCAGTTCAAAAGACATGGCCGGAATCCCGCTGTGGACAATGCCACTCATTTTGATGACAATTGCTGACAAAATTTTTCGTTTTCCTTCGTTTTTCGTCGCTCCGACGCGATTTCGGCATTTTGATTTTGCGAACGTAGGAGCGGTCGCTGAGTTCGTTCACCACCAACGATGGCTCCGTAGCGCCGTTGACGAAGACTTTTACCTGCCGCCTTCGTCCTTGTTTCGTCATTCGCACCGCATCGCATCCATCGGATCGATCGTGCCGCTCATCAGTGGGCAAATGGCGAATCTGAGGTCATTCATAGATAACAGTTAGCGGCGCAAGGCGAATTTCCCTTTCCATTCCACGCGGTAAGCGCGACAATGACTGACGAAGGTTGAGGCAAACTCGATCAAGTCACGCGGTTTGAAGCGGTCTCTGCCAAACAATCTTGCGGGCAATTCCATGCAGGCGATGTTCCGGAAATTTCCGTTCAAGCCGGAGATGTTCGCAACGCGAACGGTTGGTTCATCGATAATCGGCTCCAATCCGGCCCCAATGCGCGCACGAATGGGCTTGTCCGGTCCGCTGACGGAGACGATCCATTCGGCCCGGTCGCTCGCACGCACGGTCTTGTCGCGGTAAAAAGTGTCCTCAGTGACGTCCTGCGCGTAGAGTCCGAGATAAATCGCCTTCTCGTTCCAGCACACATACAAGTCAGCCAAAGGAAATTCCGAGATGGGTTGGACGAATCCCCGCTCACGGTCCCAGCGTCTGAGAGCCAGGGTCGGCTCGAATTCTCCGAGCGGCTCGCGCGGCGCGGGCGGCACGCCTGGCGAAGCGTCCGGTCGCGCGCGCGCGGGCTGCCGTTTCATACCGGCGAGGTCGAGCGAAGCCGCAATCCTCGTGAGCGCTTCGTAAGGACGGTCGTGGATGTCCACCAGGCCGAAGTTGAAATTCTCGCCATCAAATCGGCCGTGCGTCGGCTCGTCATAATATTGGAACCAGTCGGCCCCGATGACGTAAGGGATTTTCAGCAAGGCTTGGAGCGTATTGCGAAATCCGGCGGCGCGTTCCTTCTGCGTGACGACCACCGGATAAACCCCACGACTGTTTTGGTTGCCGCTGCGATTGTCTCGCGCGGACATGTAGAACTCGCCGATGAGCAGAGGCTTGCCGGTCAATGCATGAAGCGTTTCCAAATAGAACCGCGCGAAGCTGCCGTCGTTCCAACTCGCGTTGAGATTGCTGGAGACGGCGTCCACGTGGCGCGCGCAGGCGCGAGCCACTTCCGGATAATAGAACGATTGAAAACGGTCCCCCAGAATCAAGGCGCGCTGATCGTATTTCCGGATAATGTCATGGACCAGGGAGTAGTAACGTTCGGCCAGGAGGGTGAGAAAGCGTCGCTCGACCCGGATGCCGTTGCCGCCCGGCCGCAGAAAGAGCATGCCGTGCCGATCGAGTTCCTGCCAGTTCTCCACGCCGGGGGCGGGCTCGAAATCCCGCAACAGTTCCGACCAATCGTTGCGGTAGGTCTGTCGCAGTAATTCAATCAGCCGCTGCCGTTGTCCGCTGGTGGGCGATTGTTCAAGGGTCATCTTGAACAGGATGGCATTCCACCAGCCGATCTCGTTGTCGCTGTAGTAGCCGATCAGGCGCGGATCGTCGCGCAATGGCAGAATCTGCTCGCGCGCAACCTCGTCCATGCGCTGGACGATTTTCGGATCCCACATGTCCCACCAGGGCGCCCCGGCCGTCGAGCCGATATGCAGCACCGGAGCGAACGCCAGGTCTGCGGCACCGCAATGTCTCACGGCTGGAAAGTCGCTCCATCCGCCTACGGTGGTAAAGCCCCAGGCTTTGAGCCGTTTCAGATCGGCTTCGGCCCATCGATTCGAGTCCGCGTAATGCTGCCAGGCGGCGTAACCGGGGTTGGCGGAATCGAACTCCTGGCGAGACGCGCCCTGGTTGACGCAACAAACGCCCAGCGAAAAGAACCGCTCTCCGTTCGGCCTGACCAGCCAGGCGCTCTCACCTTCCTGCTGAATTGAAAAAGGTGGATTGGGGGAAACGCCTTGGGCGAAGCCGTTCGTGTTCGCCCCGATGGCCAATGCGAGCGTGGCCACGGCGGTGCGGACAATGACGAAATCCGAATGACGAATGTCGAAAGAAGGCCGAAGCACGAATGTCCCAATCCTTCCGGCCAGTTCGCAAGTTTTGCACTCGTCATTAGGGCTTAGGAATTCTTTCGTCATTGGAAATTCGTCATTTGTCATTCACAACGCAGCGCCTCCATCGGATCGACCTTGGCGGCGCGACGCGCAGGAATCTCTTGAGCGCGCTGGCAGACCGTGCAGGCAACGACGCCGTAAATGCCGATGGCCGTCAGCAAAAGAGCGGCCGTGGCGAACGCGCTCAGCGTCATTGCTTGAAACCGGCGCGGTTCCAGTTCGCTGGTTCTGCCTTCGTCATTCGGATTTCGGAATTCTTTCGTCATTGGGAATTCGTCATTTGTCATTCACAACGCAGCGCCTCCATCGGATTGATTTTCGTCGCCCGACGCGCGGGAAGAAAACAGGCCACCAGCGCGATGGCTGACAGGACTAGAACGACTGCGATGAAAACGCGTGGCTCGGTGGGGCTGACTTGAAACAGTTGATGCCGCATTAAGCGCGTGAGCCAGAAGGCAGCGATCAGGCCAAGCGCGATTCCTATGCCCACGAGACGGCCTCCTTCTGCCATGACCATCGTTAGCACATGACGCCGCTCCGCGCCCAAGGCCATACGGATGCCGATTTCGCGCGTGCGCCGTGCGACCGAGTAAGCAAGCACTCCGTAGATGCCCAGGGCCGCGAGCAGCAAGCCAACTGCGGCGAACACAACCAGAAAGAGCATGTAAGTGCGCTGCGCTTGCGTGGAGTCATAGAGCGCCTGCCGCCAAACGATGACTTGCGGCGCGCGCATCGCCGGCTCCGCCGCCCTCAACTCTTTGCGAATGGCCGGCATGAGCGCGCGCGGATCGGCTTCGGTGCGAATCACCAAAAACGGTCGGAAGCCTGTCAGCTCAAGTTCGTGGCAAGGCCGATAGAAGCTTGGTCTCGGTCCTCGGTCGTAGCGAAATTCGCGGATGTCACCAACGACTCCGACGACTTCATACTGAGGCAAGCAGCGCCATGCTTCCCTGCTGAACTTCTTCCCCACGGCGTCTTCGCCTGGCCAGAACGTGCGCGCCATGGTTTCATTGATAATCGCGGTGCCGACTTTTTCGCCGAGATCGTTCTGGTCGAAGTATCGACCCGCCCGCAGCGGAATGCGCATCGCCCGGAAGAGGTCGCTTTGCGCCACACCGCAGCCTTCCGTCAAGACTTCGACCGGCTCTTTGCGCCCTTCCAACGTCACCTTCTCGACTCGCGTTTCGCCCTTGCCAACGCCAACGGCCTTCACTCCGGGCAGCGCGGTGAGTCGCTCGTGTAGTCGCGCGTAAAGCACCTTCCGTTGCGCCGCGCGGTCGGGGTAAAAGTATTTGTCCGACGGAAGGTCGAGCTCAACGCGCAGGAGGTTTTGCGGATCGAAACCGGGATCGACGTGAAGCAAGCGCGCGACGCTTTCAATCATCAGCCCCGCGCCCGTGAGCAGAATCAGCGCGAAGGCCAACTCGGCCACGACCAGCGCGCTGCGATAGCGCCGCCGGCCGAAGCCCGCCGTGGCCTGCGCGCCGGCCTGCTTCAGCGCTTCATTGAGCTTCGTCCGGCCCGCCTGCCATGCGGGCGCGCATCCAAACACCAGGCCCGTCACCACTGAGATGAGCAACGTGAAGCCGAGCGCGGCCCCGTCGATCTGAATCGGCTTGAGGCGCGGCATGAGTTCAGGGATCAGCACGGCCAGCAGTTTTATACCAATGACGGCGCCGGCCACGCCGGCAAGTCCACCCAGGCAAGCGAGCAGGACGCTCTCGGTCAATAGCTGTCGCATGAGCCGAAGACGCCCGGCTCCCAGCGCCGCGCGAACGGCCAGTTCCTGCTGGCGTTTCTCAGTCCGCACAAGTGTCAGATTCGCCACGTTCGCGCAGACGATGAGCAGCACGAATCCAATCGCCGCGAGAAGGCCGTAGAGCGTGCGCTGCAAATCGCCGCGGCGATCCATGAACTGCTCGCGCGCCGGACGCACCCAAAAACCGAGCCCGCCGGGCCGTTGGCTCCAATCGTGGCCATAGTCTTTGTCCGAGGGATGATCTTTGATGAGTCGCCGTGCGACTGTTTCGAGCATCGCTTCCGTTTGCTCAATCGTGACGCCGGGCTTGAGCCGGGCGAACAGGTTAATGTCCGTGGATTTCATCCAGCCGGGCGGCAAGCGAAGCGGCTCGGCAGGAACCCAGAATTTTGCTCCGCCCCAGGGGAACTGAAAATGAAGCGGCATCACTCCAACAACGGTGAAGTGGCGTCCGCTCATTTCGATGGTCCTGCCGATGACATCCGCGTCGCCGCCAAAGAACGACCGCCACCAGGCGTAACTGAGCACGATGACTGCGTCTTGTGCCGGCTTTTGATTCTCATTGAGCGGCACCGCCTCATCTTTCGCGAAGGTCCGGCCCAACAGCGGCGGCACGTTCCAGAGCGCAAAGAAATTCGGCGAAACCGCGTAGCCATCTTCCTCCTCAATGAAATCTTCGGTCTTCCTCTCCAGCCCGACATAATCGGCCCACGTGAAGTCGGCAAAGAAGTTCTGTTGCGCGCTCACGGCTTCGAGCACCGGAGGCGACACGCCGAGGAAGTTCGGCTTGCCAATGTTCTGGCCAAACGAGCCTATCGTGTAAGTGCGTTCGGCGATCTGGACGAGCCGGTCGGTGGCCGGTCCGCGCAGTGGATTGAGCAGCACCGTATTGACGATGCCGATTTGAAAGACTGGACAACGCGCGTGATTTCACCCAGCGCGATCTGCGATTGGCGCGTAAATCGTAATTCGTAATTCGTAAATTGCGAGCAGCCGAGGCGCGGAGGCTCTGGATAATGACGAAATCCGAATGATGAATGTCGAAAGAAGGTCGAAGCACGAATGTCCAAATCGTTCCGGCCAGTTCGCAGGCTTTGCCTTCGTCATTTGGACTTAGGAATTCTTTCGACATTGGGAATTCGTCATTCGTCATTCACTCCTGGGCGCCTCCCCACGTTCGATGTTCAGCGTTCGATGTTGGATGTTCAATGTTCGTTTTATTCATAACGCAACGCCTCCATCGGATCGATCTTCGCAGCGCGTCGAGCGGGAACCCACGACGCGAACAGCCCTGTGAGGACGAGTATCCAGGCTCCGGTGAAAAATACAATCGGATCGGTCGCATCCACTTCAAAGAGCATTTGCTTCAGCGCCTGTCCGATGGCGTAAGAAAAAAAGAGTCCCCAGGCCAGGCCGAGAGCGATGAGCCGCAGCGCGTCCTTGAGCACGAGCCAAATTACGTTTCGCCGCAACGCGCCGAGGGCGATGCGCAATCCGATTTCGCGGGTTCGGCGCGAAACGAGATACGCCTTCAATCCGTAGAACCCGACCGCGGCCATGGTGAGAGCCAGACCACCGAGCGAGGTGAGCAGATCCGCACCGGTTTGAAACATCCACAGCAGCGGGCTGTCGGCAAAGTGGCGGTCGAGAGGCTTGATACTCAGTACAGGCAGACGCCTATCCAGAGCCAGAAGTCGCGAAGGAATGGTTTGAACAAGAAGCTTTTCAGCGCTGCCGTCGGTTGCACTGGTTTTGATGTGCAGGAACGCACTTGCCTGCGGCGCCTCCCCGAATGGAACATAAATATGGGAGCGGAGCGGGCCGCCGCCAAGATTGTCGCGTGTCCAGGGCACTACTCCTACGACTTCCAGGACCGGCTCCGGTTTTTCGCCGCCAGCGCTTTCTGCGCGTGGCGATTCGTCGTTGGAGGGATGGCGCTCATCAGGGGACACAAAGCGAATTTGCTGGCCGATGGGGTTTGACCCAGGCCAGAGCTGTCGTGCCAGCAGGTCGTCAATGATCACCTGTCGGGGCGGACCGTCCGATTCTTCTTCGGCTTGGGTGAAAGCCCGTCCCTGCAGAAGGGGAATTCCCACGGTTCGGAAGTAATCGGACCCGACACTGTTGAAGTGAGTGAAGATCGCGTTGGGTCGTCCCGCTCCATTGGTTGGATCGTTGATGCGTCGCACATGTCTGGCCAGATGGGTGGCTCCAAAGGGGACGGTCGCCGCGAGACTAACATTCTCCACGCCTGGAGTGTTTTGAACGTTCTCCACGATACTTCGGTAGAGTTGTCGAGTGTGAATCAGATCGTAACCTGCGAGACTGCCGTCCATTTCCATGAGCAAGCTCGCCTGGGTGCGGAAGCCCGGATTTGCGTGCATCGCATTGAGGGCGCTGCGGATAAATAGACCTGCCGCCGTGACCAGCGCCAAAGATAAGGCCAACTGCGCTCCCACAAGGGTCGGCCCGAGCCCGAGTTTCTGCCACCAGCGCAGTCGGATCTGCGGCAAATTCTGAGCGCCGCGCAATCCGCTGAAGATGTCGGTGCGGGAAAGTTTCCAGGTCGGGACCAACCCAAAAAGCAATGTGCTGAACAAGCAGCAGCCCAACGTCATCAAGAATACACGCGCGTTGAGCCCGGAATCGTAAACCAGTGTGAACGGCAGACTCCACGCGAGCCTGGAAAGGAGGAAATCGGTCGTCCATGAACCGATCATTAGAGCGCCAACCCCTCCCAACAGCGCAAGGAGCAAACTTTCAAGCAAGAGTTGGCCGATGATGCGACCGCGTCCGGCTCCGAGGGCCACCCGAATCGCGATTTCGCGCCGGCGAATTGCGCCCCGCGCCAGGAGCATGTTCGCCAGATTCAGACAAGCGACCACCAAAACGATGCCGGACATTGCCAGGCATGTGATAGCCATGACCCGTGCGCTGCCCGAACTCGTTGGCTCCGCTCCGGAAATGAATCGTGGCAGTGGGTGAATTTCCAAATGGGGCGCCGTTTTCGCAGGCGCCAGTTCTTTGAGCGGGAGGGCGAGCTGGGCCAATCGCGATTCGAGTCGAGGAGCGGACGAGTCCGGGTTGATTCTTCCGATGACCACGAGGCTTTGCGTAGCGGGGTCGGACAATCGGCCGGCATTGCCGGTTAACATTTCGTTCTTCATCGAATCGAACGCGCTCAAGAGGAGCCAGAAATCCGGCGTGAAAGCGACCGTGGTGCCGGTAAAGCCGCGCGGTGCGATTCCGATTATCGTGAAGGCGCGGCTGTTCAGCCGAACGGTCTGGCCAATCAGTTCCGGGTCGGCGCCACGTTTGCGCCAGAAGACGTCGCTCACGATCACCACCGAAGCGTCACGGCTTTCCTCATCCGGGAGGAATTCACGGCCGCGGGACAGGCGCACGCCTAATGTGGCAAAATAATTCGCCGTCACGAGGTCCGCGAAAGCCCGGCTCGTGAACTCGGGTCCCGTGACCCCGACCATCGTCATCTGATGAGCCAGAAGGCTGGCCACGTCAAAGGTCCCGTCTCGGAGGGCTTGATACTCCGCATAGGAGAAGTCTCGATAGCTGTCAGGATGATCGGCAGTGCGCAGGTAAAGTCGCTTCAAATCAGCCGGCCTCGACACAGGCAGGGGACGGAGAAAGAAAAAGTCGGCCAGCGAAAACATCGCCGTGTTGGCCCCGATGCCGAGCGCGAGCGTGAGCACGGCCACGGCGGTGAATCCGGGATTCTTCAGCAGTTGGCGAAAGGCGAATTTGAGATCGTTCATGGTTCGTTAAGAGGGTTAAAAAGGTTAACTCGTTAGATCGGCAGACGGGGCGAATGAGCTTTGGCTATTCGGTTTCACCTTTTAACGTTTCAACGGTTCAACGATGGAAGGGGCGTTACTCATAACGCAACGCCTCCATCGGATCGACCTTCGTCGCTCGGCGAGCCGGCAACCAACAGGCCAGCACCGCGACTGCGATAAGAAGAAAGGCGATGCCAGCCAAGGTCGCGGCATCCGTCGCAATCGGGAACGGAATCATTGCACCGAGAAGGCGCGCGACGCCGAACGCTCCGGCGAATCCCAGTAGCGCGCCGAGCAGACTGTGACCAAGTCCCTGGCGAAGCATGAGCCAGAGCACGTTGCCTCGCTGTGCGCCGAGTGCCATGCGAAGGCCGATCTCACCTGTGCGCTGTTCGACCGTGTATGAGGTAACCCCGTAAATTCCTATCGCTGCCAGCGTCAGACCCAGCGCTGCAAACGCCGCGAGCAATCCTCCAAGGAGTGAAACGCCGTGCAGGCCGTTTCGGATCAATTGGCGCGCCGTTGAGACATCATGGATCGGCTGCTCCGGATCAATCCCAGCGATGACACGCCACAGCACAGGGGCGACTGTTTCTGTTGCGCCGGCCACACGCAACTCAACAGCGGCAAACACAGGTGGATCTTGGGCCAGCGGCCGATACGTCTGCGGTTGCGGTTCGTCTCCATCCAGTTCGCCCGGAAATCGCACATCTGTCACGACGCCGACGATTTCCTGCCACGCGGGCTTGGCAGAATCGGCGTCGCCGATGCGTTTGCCAAGTGGGCTTTCGTTTGGCCAGCATCGCCGTGCCATGGTTTCGTTGATAATCACAACGTCGGGTTGGTTCCCCGTATCGGCCTTGGTAAAGAGACGACCTTCTTTGAGCCGAACGCCGACCGTTTCAAAATAACTCGTGCTGACGGGCTCGAAGCCAGCAAAGAAATGCTGTCCTGGCGGAGCTGGGGACCGGCCCTCAATGGCAATGTCGCGGTGCATGCGCGATCCCAGAACTGGCGGCCGCGAGGAGGAGGCGACGCTCCGCACTCCGGGGATTGTAGCCAGCCGTTCCTCGAGTTCCTGGAAGAAAGCGCGCCGTTGCTCCGGCGTTTTGTATTTGGAAGAGGTGAGGTCCAGTTGACCCGTCAGTAAACCATCCAGAGGCCAGCCTGGGTCACGCTGCGTGAATTGCTGAAGCCCGCGCGGCGCTGGCGAGCGCTGCCGGCATTTCCGCGCGAGCTTTCCTTCAAATGACGGCTCACGTCGCTGCGCGAAGCGAACCACGCCGGCGCTGTTCCGAACAAGAAGGCGGCAATCGCGCAGCATAGAAGGGCGAATCCCAGAACGCGAACATCGAGTGGAATCGCAAGGCCGGATTCGCCGCCGACCGTCAGGTGATGCCCGATGAAATCCTTCGCCCACACCGCCAGCAGCAAACCGAACGCACCGCCAATCAGCGACATCAACAAACTTTCGGTAAACAATTGCCGAAGCAGCCGCGCTCGACTGGCGCCGAGTGCAATGCGAACCGCGAGTTCACGCGAGCGTCCAGCGAGACGGGCCAGGAGGAGATTAGCAAGATTGGCGCACGCGATCAGCAGTACGAAGCTCGCCAGACCAAGACTGAGCCACATGATCGACCGTTCCTGTTCGGAGGTCGAGTCGTGCAGAGACAGCACGCGCAACCCATAACCCGCCTCGGTTTTCGGGTACTCCTTGGCGAAGCGTCCTGCCAGCGTCTTCATCTCCGTGTCGGCTTGGGCGATGGAAACGCCGGGCTTGAGCCGGCCAAACGCGAAACGCCACTGGTCTCCGCGGCTCTGCCGTTGCCTGGGTGCGAATCCGAACGGCCGCAAAAGGTCCACCTTTGACCAAAGCAGCGGATAATAAAACTTCTCTGGCATGACACCGACGACGGTGACATTCTGGCCGTCGAGTCGCAGCATGCGCCCAACGATATTTCTGTCGCTTTGAAAGCGCTGCTCCCAAAAATGGCGGCTGAGAACGACAACCTGGTCGTGTCCTGCCCAGTCCTCCTCCTCGGTGAAACCGCGTCCGAGTTCGGGTTGAATTCCGAGGGTCGGGAAAAAATCCGCCGTCACGAGCATCCCCGATAGAAGTTCCGCAGGTTCGCCCGGTGCGGCGAGATTGCATGGCCACTCCGGATAATAGGCTGCGACGCGCTCGAACACCGTATTTTCCTGGCGCAAATCCAGGAATACGCCGATGGAATGTCCGTCCCGGGGCGACCGGCTGGAAATTCGGTAAATGCGCGCAAGCCGGTCGGAATCGGGAAATGGCAGCGGCCGGAAAAGGATCACGTTCACGAGACTGAACATCATGGTATTCGCCCCGATGCCCAGCGCGAGCGTCAGTGCCGCGACCGCGGCAAAGCCGGGGTTCTTCAGCAGTTGGCGGAAGGCGAATTTGAGGTCGTTCACGGTTCGTGGTCAGTGGTTCGTTGTTCGTGCTCAGTGGGGTCACTGGGCGCGGCAGCGTCTTGGATTGCGGTGGCCGAGCGCAAATGAAACTCCCCCGATGGCCGAGAAGCTGGCCTGAGAAAGCGGCGTGGCGCTCCGCTTCCCGCCGCAGTCCAAAACGCAGTCGTCACACCTCTCACTTGAAGCCGCTCTTTTTTGGCCTTACAACATTCCGACTCATGGCGAGCATCGAAGCCCTTCTCAATAACGCGGATATTCGCGCCGCGTTGAGATTGGCTTGGCGCGAGTCGCACCCAGGATCTTCGGATGGACACGAGGAGGGAGGGCCGCATCCTGGGTGCAGAGCGGAGGGTCTGGAAATCATTGTCTCGTTTCACACGCACCCTAACACCGGTCCTGACTACGTGCAGGAACCGAGCGAAACGGACAAACGCGCGGTGCGCGACGACCCGGATTTGAAGGCGCCCCATTATTCGGGCGAGCTTGTTATTTCTGCCGCGCTCCTTTACTTTGTCACGCCAACCGGTGACGTCGTTGAACTTGGCGAGACCGAGAGAATACTGGCGCAAACCTGATCGGAATGCATCATGTCGCAAACTTTGGATAAAGCCGTTTTGGAGGACGAACTGGCTGTGTCGCTCGCCCGGGCGGTTGCCGCCGCCAATGACCGCGCTCGACGAGAAGGCGTCGAACTCAAGCAGAGTCTGCTCACGGCCGCGGAACATTCCTGCGCCGACGGGATTTGCTGGCGGATTAGCTATGGTCCGCGCGACTACGTCCGGCGCCGTGGCGGGGATCTCATCATCGAGGTGGGTATTGATGACGGGCAGGTGCGGCGCGTTCTTCGGGGACAGTAGCGGCCTTCTGCGCGCGAGCGTGAGCACGGCCACGGCGGTGAAGCCGGGGTTCTTCAGCAGTTGGCGGACGGCGAATTTAAGGTCGTTCATTGCTCGTTGTGGATCAGCTTCACTTTGTTTCCGGTTTTCACAGATTGCAGCACCGCGCGAATGGCGCTCACCGCCAGGTCCGGCTGAGCCATATGGATTTCGTGCACGGGAAAATCGCTCATTGCAAAAGCGCTGTTGCCCGAGAGAGTGAGCAACCCGCGTTGTCGCTGCATGCGCCCTTCCTCGTCATTTTTTTCTGGAAAGCACGACGAGCGGTTTGTTGCCCAGCGGGTGCTCCATGCGGATGCGATCCGCGAAAAGCAAAAAGGATTCTTCTTCCCCGTACGGATTGTGGTCAGTGACATTGGACTGCGGTAGGGACATCGCCCAGAGACGCAGCTTCTGGATCGGCTCCGGCAATTTATCAAATGGCTTCTCGATCTTCGGAAGTCCCACCATGTCGCGAAATTGTTTATAGCCGTCCAATTCAGGCTTCGACAGTACGCGCTCGTCGTCGGTGATCTGATCGCGCGGCGCAGGGATGGGCCGAGGCTGCACACCTTCCCACGGGCCGACGTCTTTTCCGTTTACGAAGCTCCCACTGCCTTCAACACCGACATCCACGAGCACCATGCCGGCTCTGTCATTCGCATATTCCATCGCGAAAATGCGCACCAGCTTTCCGCCGAGCGAATGGCCGACCATGAGGTAGGGCGGAGGAACACCCGCTTTGGCGAGCAATCGTCGCAAATCATACACGGCTTGCTTGTGCGTGCGCGGGTGCGGACCTAGTTCACTCCAGGCGTGCCCGGCGCGATCGTAACTGCAAACGCGCGCGAATTTCGCCAATTCCTGCTGCACCAGATACCAGTCGATGGAGAAGGCTCCGGCGCCGGCTTCAAGCACGACGGCAGGGCCGGCGTTGCTTTCACCGGTCGCGTACAGGTGCATTTTGCGTCCGCCGATTTCGTAGAGTTTGCCGGGCGGCGGAGGCGCTTCGAATTCGGCGGCGTGCGCAAGCGCTCCAAACGCAAACGCTAGCAACAGCCCTGCATTGAGAAACGTGCGACCGACTTC
>QHOP01000448.1 GCA_003219345.1 Verrucomicrobiota bacterium | reverse complement strand
TCGGTTTTGCGGCAGCAGTTGACAAGGTTCTTCGTAATGCTCTCGTGGTTGTCCCAGATCTGGCCGTTGACGAAGAGTTGCACGAAACGCACGCCGCGCTCGACGAGGCGGCGGGCGATGAGACAACGCGCGCCGTATTCGCGCGTGACCGGATCGTCCAGGCCGTAAAGCTTCTTCGTCGCCTCGCTTTCGCCGGAGAGATCGAGCGCCTCTTTCGCGGCGGTCTGCATCCGCGCCGCGAGTTCGTAACTGGCGATACGCGCTTCCAGGTCCGCTTCGCCGGGATGACGCGCCAGATGGTCGCGATTGAGCCTGGCGAGGAAGGCGAGGTTCTGCTCCTGCAACTCGCCCTTCAAGTGCGGCGGTGGTTCGAGGTTCAAAATCCGCGGCTCGGTCGAGCGCACGATCGTCCCCTGAAACAACGGCGGCATCCAGCCGTTGGACCAGTTGCGCACCCCATCCACCGGGTGCCCGCCGGGATCGGTCAACACCACGTAGGCGGGCAAACTCTGGCTTTCCGAACCGAGGCCGTAAGTGAGCCACGAGCCGAGCGCGGGCCGCCCCGGCTGCGCAAGGCCGGTGTTCATGAACCAGATGGATGGTTCGTGTCCGTTGATGTCCGTGTGCATCGAGCGGATGAGGGTCACGTCGTCCACAATGCTCGCGAAGTGGGGGAGGAGTTCAGACACTTCGATTCCGCTCTGGCCGTGCTTTTGAAATTTCCACGGGCTGCCAAACAGTTTTTTGGTCGCGCGATCAATGAAACTGAAAGTTATCTCTCCCGCGTAATCGTCTCCGCTGCGCCGGGTCAGTTCCGGTTTCGGGTCGAACAAGTCGATGTGGCTCGGACCACCGTGCATGAAGAGCGAGATCATGGCGCGGGCGCGCGGAGGGAGCAGCGGGACCTTGGGCTTCAAGTCAAAGGACTGTGGCTGCCGGGGGATGCCGGGTGGTGTGGCGAGGAGGTTTTCCTCCCGCAACAACCACGCGAGGGCGACGCTGCCCAAGCCCAGCGCGTTGCGCGCGAGAAACTGGCGGCGGGACCAGCGCCCCACCTGCCCTCCATAGGCATCCCGAAGGCGGGTCGCGTCAAAGGCCAGGTGCGGAGTCACTTTCATGCAGCGTAGTGAGGAATATGGACGAAACAACGGCAAATGGAATTCAAAACTCACAAGGAACCTTCTTGCCCTGTTTTCCAAAACGTGAAGAATCTAAACACGATGCAACTAACAACAATCAGCCCGAGCAAACCTCGCAATGGCGCGATTAACGCGCTGCAAAAAGAGGATTTGCCGATTCACGGCTGGTATCGGTTTGTGCTCTCCTATCCGCCTCACTTGGTGCGCCAATACATGTCCGCATTTGGACTTACCCGGGGCGATTTGCTCTTGGACCCGTTTTGCGGCACAGGCACAACCCTGGTTGAAGCAAGGAAGCATAGCATTGCAAGCGTGGGCTGCGATGCTCATCCCTTCGCTGCTCTCGTTTCGCGGGTGAAAACAAACTGGGCCTTGGATCCGAAACTTCTCAAACATCACCTCTCGCGAATTCTTCGCCGGGGCGAAACTCTCATGCTCAAGCACGGTCTGGCGTCGCTCAGCTTGGATTCAAAGCTGTTCCAAGAGCTTGCGAAACTTGATCGTAATGGCTACACGTTGACCGAAGATGAGGAAAGACTGCTTCCCACTGGTTTCCTAAGCCACAGACCACTACAAAGGTTACTGATTCTACGGGATGAAATCGAAGCCGAACTGGAGCGACGCCCCCCCGCCTATCGAGAGTTTTTTCTCGTCTCTCTGAGTTGCGTGGTCGCGAACGGTGCCGGCAACTTCGCTTTCGGCCCGGAGATTTACAGGACAAAACCGAAATCCGATTACGACGTTCTCGGTCACTTCGCTCGCCATACTCACCAGATGATCACAGACCTGGCGAAGATCAGGACCGCGATCACCAATCCTGCGCGGTGCGAGGTTTTCGGCAGTGACGCTCGGGAGCTTTCTGGCGTACCAGGTGACATTTCCGCTGTCATCACCTCGCCGCCATATCCCAACGAAAAGGATTACACCCGGACCACGCGGGTCGAGTCGATCATTGTTGGATTGCTTCGGGACCGTCAAAGTCTGCGCCAAGTTAAAGAATCGCTCCTACGGTCTAACACGCGTAACATTTTCGTCGAAGACGCTGATTCTGACGAGGTGAGCGAGTTCAAAAGCATCCAAACGGTCTGCAAACAAATTGAGCACCGGCGAATTGAATTGAAGAAAGACAGCGGATTTGAGCGCCTGTACCACAAAGTCGTGGCGCATTACTTTGGTGGCATGCGTCGTCACCTTCGTGCACTCCGGCCAAAACTCCGTAGAGGAGCGCCGTTGGCCTACGTTGTCGGCGATCAATTGTCATTCCTGATGGTGCCGGTCGCCACCGCGAAACTGCTTGCTGAAGTAGCAGCGGCCGAGGGGTTCAAGACGATTGGATGCGACCTTTGGCGCGAACGCGTCGGGACAAAGATTCGGAATTCACCTACCAACGAGAAAACCGTCCGGGTCAAAGAAGAGATTTTGCTTTTGCAGAAGGCTTAAAGATGAAACCGCGGGGAGACAAGGAGAACAAATACGACAAGCTGTTAGCCTCAATCTTCAAAGTGAAGTGGAAAGCCTCGTTGACTGAGGTCCCGTTCAGCAAAGACGAAGTCATCGAAGCGGCGGCAAAACTTGATTTGAGGATTAAGAATCTCGCGGATGTCATTTACACGTATCGTTCTCGCCGGCCGATGCCCGGCGAGATTCTGAAGACAGGCAATTGGGTGATCGCGGCACGCGGGTCAGGGTTGTACGCCTTCGTCAAGATTGTTGGGGAAACAACTGTCACGATTCCTGATTCGCTGAAGGTTTATCCAATTCCTTATGCTGTACCCGAAATTGTTGCACAGAACCTCGCACGCGATGAACAAGGCATGCTGACGATCGTGCGATATAACCGCATCCTCGACGTTTTTAGCGGCTTAGCCTGTTTTCATCTTCAATCCCATATTCGCACCCAAATTCCCGAGCACGGGCAGGTGGAAATCGACGAACTCTATGTAGGCGTGGACAAGGACGGCCAAGGTTTTGTGCTTCCGGTTGAAGCCAAAGAAGAGGGCGAGCGATTGGGTTTGGACAAGGCGGTGGCGCTGACGCTTTTCGCGCAGGCACGTTTCCCCAAGTTGATCTGCCGTCCCATCGCAATTATTCGGCGCGGACTCCACTTGTTCGATTGCGTTGAATTTGAGCCGGCTGAGGAGCTTTCCAAGGTAGTGGTTCTGGAGATGCGTCGTTACCATCTTGTGTCGGAAGAGTAACAACCCTAAGAAAGCGATCTTCGTCCTGTTCGGAGTCGTCGCGCTCGGCCTGTTGTGGTGGATGAGCCGCACGAATCCGCTGAGTTGACGAATAGCGAATCGTTCGGCGCTTCACCGAAGCTGGATTTCATAGCCGACGGTCGTGGCCATTTCGGGCGGACCGAATCTGATGGT
>QHOP01000419.1 GCA_003219345.1 Verrucomicrobiota bacterium | reverse complement strand
GGCCGCTTCTGAACCGGCTCAGGCAAATTGACGGTCGCGCGCCGGTCAGCATTTTTTGCAACAAACTCGATCCGCAAGATCCCCAATTGCAGCGCTGGCTCAAGGAAGGGTTGTCGTTTGAAGTCCACACGCTCACACATCCATGCCCGCTGTTGGCGAACAGCAACTTCGTCGCGGCGGCGTCGAACTACCACGACTGTGTGGACTTGCTGAACCGGATTCCGGGCCATCAACCAGCCGCCTTTCGGATGCCCTGCTGCGATTCGATGAACAGCCCCAGCCCGCGGTTTTTCGCGGAGATGTTCAATCGCGTCAGCGCTGCCGGACACTTTCTGACCACGGATTCCTCGGTGATGAACCTCACGACGGCGAGCGACAAATCATTGCCGCGCGAACTGGTGCTCGACGCGGACGGCCGCGAAAGGTTTCGGAAATATTTCCCGGCCGCGACGAACGCTATCACCAGGCTCAGCTTGAAATGGTTCGGCACCACGATTGAGGACTACCCGTATCCGTACGTCATCGGCAAATTGTGCTGGGAATTTCCCGCGATGGCGCCGAGCGATTGGGAGGCGAACAACGCTCATGGCCCGAACAACCCGGTGACGGTCGCCGACTGGAAAGCGGCGCTCGACGCGAGCGTGCTGAAGCAGGGCACGTTCACGTTCATTTTCCATCCGCACGGCTGGATTCGACCGGAGCAACTGGTTGAGTTCATCGACTACGCGGACAAAAAATACGGGCGCAAGGTGAAGTTCCTCAACTTTCGCGAAGCCCAGGAACGGCTCGACAAGAACCTTTTGCTCTCCCACCCGCTGCGGGCGAGCAACGGCCAGGACAATGGCGTGCGATTGCTGGATTTGAATAATGACGGTTGTCTGGATGTGATTTGCGCCAACGAGCAATTCCTTCAGACGCGCGTTTGGAATCCGAAGGAAAAGAAATGGACAACCAGCGGCTTTCCTGTCCCCTTGGTCACTCCGGACCAGCAGGGGAATCAGCAGGAGTCCGGCGTGAAATTCGGAATCATCCACGCCGACGGTCGTGTCAGCGCGCTAATCCGAAATGAAACTGTCGCCAAGGCGTGGACCTTCGACGGCGTCCAGTGGATCGACGACAGCTCGGTGCTCAACGGATTGGAAATCGACGGGGAACCGATCCTCACAGCGACCGCCGATCCCATTGCTGGCAGGCGCGACCTGGGCGTCCGCTTTCGCGACGTGGACCACGACGGCCATTGCGAATTGATTGTTTCCAACGAAAAACAGAGAGGCGTCTTCGCGTGGTCGGAGGCCGAGAAGTCGTGGAAGAAACTTCCCTTCGCGTTGCCCCGCGGCGTGTCGATCGTCGATGAGCGAGGACGCGACAACGGCCTGCGCTTTGTGGATATCAACGACGACGGCTTCGACGACGTGATATTCTCAAACGAGAAGGAGTTCGCCTTGCATCTGTTCATCGCCACCCCAAAGAGCTGGCTCGGCTGGGAGCGCGGCTGGACCTTCAAAGTCGCGAGCGGAAAACGCGGTGAACCGGGGGAAATTCCCATGATTGTGCGCGGCGGAACAAACCCGAATAATGGCGTCTGGTTTCACGCGAAACAAATGTGGGCGCAGAACGAAGAGACCGCGCATCTGCCGGACAAAGTGGAGCGGCGTTCGTTCGCGCAACTCCTGAGCATCGCCGAGCCGTCCCCCAAATCACCGGAGGAATCGTTGGCCTGCATCCGCGTGCGGCCCGGTTTCAAAGTTGAACTTGTCGCAAACGAGCCGCTCGTCGTTGACCCGGTCGCCTTTGACTGGGGACCGGACGGAAAATTCTGGATCGTCGAGATGCGCGACTATCCCCTTGGCCTGGACGGCCATGGCAAACCGGGCGGCGTCATCAAATATCTGGAAGACACCGACGGCGACGGACGTTACGACAAAGCGACCGTGTTTCTGGAGAACGTCAATTTCCCGAACGGCATCATGGTCTGGCGCCAGGGCGTGCTCGTCAGCGCCGCGCCGGAAATTTTTTACGCCGAAGACACTGATGGTGACGGCAAGGCCGACGTGCGCAAACCGATTCTCGTCGGTTTCAACCAGGGCAATCAGCAGCATCGCGTTAATGGCTTTGAATACGGCCTCGACAACTGGGTTTACGCAGCCAACGGCGGCAGCGGTGGAACTGTCAAGTCGGTGGCGACCGGCAAGACCGCGAATCTCCGCGGCCACGACCTTCGTTTCAAGCCCGACACCGGTGAGTTTGAACTGGTCGAGGGCCAGACACAGTTTGGCCGGCATCGCGACGATTGGGGCAACTGGTTCGGCAATGAAAATCCCACCTGGCTCTGGCACTATTTTCTGGCGGAACATTACCTGGCGCGAAATCCCGGACTGGCGGTAGCAGCGACACGACAAGTGTTGGCCAACTATCCGAACTCGACGCGGGTCTTCCCCATCAGTCGCCCGCAGCAGCGGTTCAACTGGCCGGAGGCTGCTAACAATCTGACCTCGGCCAACAGCGCGACCCCTTATCGCGACAAGTTGTTCGGCAGAGATTTCGCCACGAGTATTTTCATCAGCGAACCCGCGCAAAACGTGGTGCATCGCGAGATTTTGGAAACCGACGGTGTCACTTTCACCAGTCATCGCGCTGCGGACGAAGCAGACCGCGAGTTTCTCGCTTCCAGCGACAACTGAAACAGCGCCCCGACCTTCGCGCCGGCGACGACAAAGGCCGTCTTTACCGCGTGTATCCCGAAGACGCGAAGCCGCGGCCGATTCCCCGGCTTGATCAACTGGGCATCACGAATCTGACTCAGCGGCTGGCCAGCACCAATGGCTGGGAACGGGACATGGCGCAAAGGCTGTTGATTCAAGGGTCGAAAAGACCGCTCGAAGCGGACCTGCTGCGCATCGGCGCGAACGACTCGAGCCCGAAGGCGCGCATCCAGGTGCTCAGCACAATCGAAGGCCTGGGAATGTTGACGCCGGCCATCGTTTTGTACGGCCTGGGAGACCGCCATCCCGCGGTGAAAGAATTCGCCGTGCGCCTGGCCGAACCGTTTCTCCGCGTTCCACCGAAGAACGGCTTGGAGCGCAACCTCGCCGCCGCGCTTCTGCGGCTGGTCGATGACGGCAGCGTTCGGGTCCGCTGGCAATTGGCTCTTACGCTCGGCGAATGGAACGACCCGCGCGCGGGACGGGCGCTGGCGCAAATCGCGCTGAAAGATCGAGACGATCCGCGCACGCAAACGGCCGTGCTCAGCTCCGCGGCGCATCACGTCGCGGAATTGCTGGACGGGATTTTCGCGGACACAAAGAGCGGCCCACCGGCCGACTTGCTCGCGCAATTGCTCAATCTGGCCATCGCCTCACGCGATCAGGCATCGGCCGCGAAGGCTTTCGAACAACTCGCCAAACCGTCCGAGGACAAATACGCCCCGTGGCAAATGGCAACCACCGGGGAATTCCTGGATGCGCTGGAGCGGCGAGGCAGCGGGCTGGAGGAACTTCAGGCAAACGCCTCGGCGGGGTTGAAGAAAGCCCTCGGAAAACTCGGCGGGTTGCTGGATTACGCGCGCAAAACAGCGGAGACTGCGGCAGCGAGCGAGGGAGATCGATTGTTAGCGATCCAGTTGCTGGGCCGCGGACCGGCTTCGCAGCCGGAAGATGTCTTGCGCCTCGGAGAAATCCTGCGGCCGCAATTTTCCGCGCCAGTGCAACAGGCGGCCCTGGACCGACTGAAACAAATCAATAACCCTCAAGTCGGCGAGACACTGCTGGCCGGCTGGAAGAATTACGGCCCGTCCTTGCGCACCGAGGTTTTGAGCGCCTTGCTTAGCCGCCTCGAGTGGGTTCGCGACCTGCTGGGGGCGATTCAATCCGGGAGGATTGCCGCTGCCGAGGTCAGCCCCGTTCATCAACAACGCCTGCTGCGGCACTCCGAGGAGAAGATTCGCCAGCAAGCAGGGAAACTTTTCGCGGCCAGGAACCCGGACCGGCAGAAACTCATCGAAAATTATGCAGTGGTGAACCATTTGACGGGCAACGCGGAACGCGGCGCGGCGCTGTACCGCCAGAATTGCCTGGCGTGCCACCAACTGAAAGGAGAAGGAAACAGCGTCGGGCCGGACCTGGGCACGGTTGCGGATAAACCGGTGGAAACTTTGCTCGTCGCCATCCTCGACCCGAACCAGGCGTTCGAGACCAGATACATCAATTACACCGCCGTCACCAAAAGCGGCCGCGAACTGAGCGGCATCATCGCAGCGGAAACGCCGAACAGCATCACGCTGCGCAATACGGGCGGCGCGGACGAGGTCATTTTGCGCAGCGACCTCAAGGAACTGACCAGTTCGAAGCTCTCACTGATGCCGGAAGGTTTGGAAACCATTCTCAAGCCGCAGGACATGACGGATTTGATTGCGTATATCAGAAGTAAGTGAGCTCTACGGCGAATACACACCGCGATAGAATCGTACAGATGTATTGCCGGCGGCGATGTCGGTGTAATCGAACGGAGCCGCATTGGTCGTGATCGCGCTCCAGTTCGTCAGATCGGACGACGCCTGAACGAGGTAGCTCAGCCCGAGGCCGCCGTTCAGGGTAAACTGAAATTGCCCGTTCGTCAGCCATTTCAAGTTGGCAAAACTCGGCGCGGTCGGCTTGAGGCTCGTCGGCGCGGTGTAGTTCACTTTCACCCAGATTTTCTGCGAAGCGTTTGTCGCCTCGGTGTAGTGAACTTTGATCGTCTCATATTCCGAATCGGGTGGCGCGTAACTCAGTGTGAGGTTGCCGACGCCGACAACATTCGTGAGTGGCGCGCCTGAGTTGCCGAACACCAGCAGTTCGTAGCTGTTGGTGGAGAATTGAGGATAGGTGTTGATCGTCACCGTTTTCCCGTTCGCTGCAAAAATCTTCCCGGCGGTCCGTATAGCTGTTGAGTTCGCGGGCAGCGCGCCGCCTTGTCCGAGTGAGTTCGGATGCGAATCGCCGAGGTCGTCGGCCATTTCCCATTCCTGCGTGGTGCTGCGGTTCGGCGGACTGAAACCGCCGTTGACACCGGCCGGTCCCCAAACACAGTAGCCGCGCCGAACGTTGGTCCCGTTGCACGGCGGGACAAGAATGGTCGCGCGTCCCGAACCGTCCGTCCAGATGTCGCTGCCGTTGGCGCCGGAGTAATCGTGCAGTTGAACGTTCGGGCCGAACGCAGTTTGGACCGTGGCGTTTTGCCCGGTGTTCCAATTGTCGTTCACGCCGATGATGGCGTGAGCGCTGCGCTCGATGATGAGCAGGTCGGCCGCCTGCCAGCGCACCAGGTAAGCACCGTCTTTGAAACTCAGTTTTTGATAGCACCAAAGCAGATTCACCAGCCAGTCGCGCGCCGGGAGCTCAACCGGATTGTCCGGATGATGCGTCCAGCGCCGACCCGTGCCGCCCACGTCGAACAGGTCTTCAAAGAAAATGTTCGGTGCACCATCCACGGCCATCGCGACGGCGTAGGCGGCCTGGATGCGCGGGTCGAACGGGTCAATGTGTCCGCCGAGTTCGTTGCCAGTGTCCCAGCCGATGTAATTGCCGCTCGCGCTCAGCATCGGACGAAAAGTGTCATGGCTGTTCACAAACGGCGCGGTGCGCGAGCGCCGATTCTGTTGCGCGGAGGGCAGGGAACGAAGATCGAATGAACCGGACGAACTGACCATGTTTTTTAATGCGCCGCGCAGGCTGAAGTCGAAGCTGCCGACGAGATCGTACCCGCCGCCGTTGCTCGCGTTCACCGCGTCCACCCAGGAGTCCATCTCGGAAGTGCTGCCGACGTATTCCCCCACGGCATACATCTGGTTGCCGCCCGAAGCGAACACCGCGTTGTAAGCGAGGTTCCAGAGAAAATCCTGGGTCGCCCAGGTCTCGAAATGTTTCGCAGCGTCGAGCCGGAAGCCGTCCACGCCGGTCTGCTTTTTCAGCCAGATGGACCAGTCGCGAATGCCGTTTCGCATGTAATTCGCTGACTGCGCCGGGTTGTAGCTGCAGTTGCTGCTCAGGCCGAACGCGGCGTTCGAGTAACAAATGTCCGGGCCGAAGTAACTCGCGGTGATGTCGTCCGGGCCTTCGGCATTGTGGGCAGGGTTCGGATGAAAATTTTGCCAGTTTTTTGGAAAGCGCCCGAGCCGGGCCCCGTAGTCTGCGGCGCTGCCGTCGCCAACTGGTGTGGCATAGCAAACGTAGCGGAAATTCTTGTATGGTGTCGAACCCCAGGCGGACGGGTCCTGCCCGCCGGCACCGCCGTTCTCCGAGCCGGCCCCGTTCAAGTGATTCCACACCATGTCCTGAATCACATCGATGCCATTCGCGTGAAGCACAGCGACCATGCGGAGAAAAGCGTCCTTCGTCCCGAACCGCGTCGTTGTGCTGCCGCATTGAAATTTGTCGCCGAGATCGTAGTGATCGAACGGCGCGTAGCCAACTGAACCGGTGGCGTTCTGATTCTTCACGGTCGGCGGAATCGAGACGGCGTCGATGCCCATCGCGCGCAGTCGCGGGGCGAGATCGGCGAGATAAGTGGCCCAGTCGTTGGGATAATTGTTGTTCCAGTAATTCCACCAAAAGCCCTGAAGGACGACCTTCCCGTTCCATGGGTTCGCGCGGGCGTCGGTGATGAAGCAACAGATCAGAGCCAGGAGACTAATGGCTTTGCGAAGGCGCATCGGCTTACTAGTAACCCGGCTCCCGGCGCGATGCAAACCTGCGGTGGCCTCAAAATGCTGTTGCAGTGATGCGGGTTTTGCGGGAGAGTGCTGTAGCCCCGAAATGATGTGAAAACGCTCAAACCCGTCTTGGGCCGTGTTTTTGTATCGCGCCTGTTCTGGTCCGACGCGTTCACTTTGATCGAACTTCTGGTCGTCATTGCCATCATCGCAATTCTTGCGGGCTTATTACTGCCGGCGCTGGCCAACGCGAAGGAAAAGGCGAGCCGGACCGCCTGCGTCAGCAACAACAAACAGTTGGCCCTGGCGGTGCACATGTACGCCATGGACTATTGAGGCTGGTCTTTACTGGCCGTATCTCAAGCAGCGGCAGGTGTACAATTGTCCGCTCGACAGGACCAACGCCGTTTCGTGGGTGAAACGCGTGCCCAGGCTGTCCAGCTACATCATGAGCGGCGCGGTGTGCGCGTTCGGCCGGTTCGACAACGGGAGGACCTTCAAGTTGGGTGCGTTCAATCCGGCGGCCTACGTGATGTGGGAACCGGAAATTCAGAATTTCGGCGGCGTCTGGGGCTCCAACGGTGGTTTCGACGCCAGCCAGTTCCCGGACAGAGGCGAGGGCATCGGCCATCGGCACAAGAAAGGCGCCGTCATTACTGGGTTCAGCGCCCACGTCCACTTCATCAAATACGAAGACTTTGATCGGGAGCAAAAATACAACAAACCCGGACTCCTCTGGTGCGTGCCTGACAGCAAGACGGGGGAATAGTCAACGCGTCGCTGTAGCAGCCGACGTAAGAAGGCTCTGACTGAGATTTGTCCAAATCCCATCACGGCGCAACTTGCTGGAAGAAAAGTGTCAAAACTGAGGACTGACCCGTTCGTGAAACTCACCTAATTCGCAAGGGCAAAACTCCGTTCTTAACCGCACTCCGCAAAATTCCCGTGACCTTTCGCCAATCTTCCTGTGGTAAGAGGTGGCGAGATCGCCAAATGATTCGACAAATCCTCCACTCCAGAAGCCTGTGCAGCCTTGCGCTGCTGCTCGGGCTGACCTCCCGCAAAGTGGAGGTGCATGCGGGAAGCCAAACTGAGCGGAGCCGCTCAATGAAAACACGCCTGCAAAATCCGAAATCCGAATGGCGAAGCCCGAAAGAAGTCCGAAGACCGCATGCCATGGTCCGGGCTTTGGAGTTCGTTATTCATTTGTCATTCGTCATTTTTTATTCGTCAATTGCTTTTGCCCGGCGCTTTTTGGCTTGATGAAAGGCCAAAAGATTGTTAAAGGTGAAACATTGCATCCCGCATCCCCCATGAAGGTTAAGCTCTCCAGCTTATGAACACTTCCCGCGAACGGCGTCTGAACAGCCGTTGGCCACGACAACAACGGAGCCGCATCGAGAAACATCAGTTTCACAATTGGAACAGCGGGTTGTTGGCAGTGATTCTGACGCTGGTCTGCGCCAGAGTCCCGGCGACGGCTCAAGACTTTCGCGTGACCGAAATCGCCATTAACGCGCAGGGCCAGCTCACCGTGTCGCATCCGTCAGTTTCGAGCGCGTATTACTTGTTCTATCGCGGCGATGGCGTGACCAACATCAATCAAGTGGTCGAGCTCAAGCTCGGACAGGACGGCACAGGGCAACTGACAGATCCCACGCGAGCCGACAGCTCGCCGCAGGCGTACTACCGCGTGCTGCAGGTGCCGCGGGATCAATCGCTCGATGTTGACGGAGACGGGCTGCCGGACGTGTACGAGTTGCTGCATCCAACATTTCTAAATCCATTGAACCCTTCCGATGCCGCCCTGGATTACGACGGTGACGGCAAATCAAACTTGCAGGAGTTCATCGCCGGGACCAATCCTGCCGATCTGCCTTCCGACCCCGCCGCAGTCGTTTCGCCGGTGAATCCTGGCGGTGTTACATCGGTGGCAGACGCAACGAAGTTCCTTTACACGGGCCCGAATCCAATCCAGGCGGGTGTGCCGAACGGGACCTTTGATGCACAACGCGTCTGCGTGCTCCGCAGCAAGGTAACGCAGCGCGATGGAAGTGTGCTTCCCGGAGTCACGGTTAGCATTTTGGATCATCCGGAGTTTGGGCAAACCAAGACACGGCCCGATGGGATGTTCGACCTGGCGGTGAACGGCGGTGGCCGGCTGACAGTGAAGTTCGAGCGGCCGGGGTATTGTCCGGCGCAGCGGCCGATCGTCGCGCCCTGGAGCGATTATTCCTGTTTGCCGGATGTGGTGATGATCACGATGGACCCGGCGGTAACGGCGGTGACGCTCGGCACGAACGCGCCCGCGCAAGTGGCCCGCGGCAGCGTGCAGACGGACGCGGATGGCTCGCGCCGCGCGACACTCATCTTGCAGCCTGGCACCTGCGCCAATCTCATCGTCAACGGCGCGACGCAAAGTTGCAGTTCGTTGAATCTGCGCGCGACGGAATTCACCGTGGGTGGAAAAGGTCCGACGAGCATGCCCGGACGGTTGCCATCGAACAGCGCCTACACTTATTGCGTGGAGTTGAGTGCCGACGAAGCACCGGCGACTGGCGCCTCCGTGCAGTTCAACCAACCGCTCTGCTTTTACCTTGAGAACTTCCTCAATTTTCCTGTCGGCCAGGCGGTGCCGCTTGGGTATTACGACCGGCAGAAAGGAGTCTGGGTGGCCGCGCCCAATGGACGTGTCATAAAAGTGCTCGCGGTGAACAACGGGGTGGCAGAGGTGGACTTGAACGGAAGTGGCGCACCGGCTAATGCTTCGCAATTGGCCGCACTTGCTTTTACTGACGAAGAATTGCGTCGCGTCGGGACGTTGTATGCGCCGGGACAAACACTGTGGCGTGCATGCCTCACGCATTTCAGTCCTTGGGATTGCAACTGGAATGGGGCGCCCCCGCCGGGCGCGGCGCCACCGCCCTCGCAAAGCGGTGGGCCAAATCCCGACAACTCGTGCTCCGCCGGGGGCTCAATCATCGAAGTGGAACGGCAATCGCTGGGCGAATTCCTGGATATTGTTGGGACTCCGTACCAACTGCATTATCGCAGCCATCGGGCACGAGGTTATCTGCCGGCCTATTCGATTCCGATTGTCTTGAGCGAATCGAACGTGCCGGGGAGCTTGAAACGGATCGAACTCGTGATCGAAGTGGCTGGCCGCCTGTTTAATGAACAATTTTCTCCCGCGCCGAATCAAATTCGCGTTTTCACCTGGGACGGGCTGGATGCGTATGGGCGTTTTCTTCCCGGAACGCACCCGATCAAAGTGCGAATTGGTTACGTTTACGACGCCTACTATGTTCCACCGTCGCAATTCGAGCAGGCATTCGCGACGTTTCCGGAGACAACAATCGCAGGCAACCGGGCACGCGATGAAATTACGCTGTGGAAGGATTGGAAAGGAACGATTGGCAATCTTCTCAGCGACGGCGTGGGTCTGGGCGGTTGGACTGTGGATATTCATCACGCGTACGATTCGCGTTCGCGCACACTTCACTATGGCGATGGCCGGCGGCGCAGCGCCTCCGCCCTGGAGTCAACGATCATTAACACCTTCGCCGGCGGCGCCTTTGCTTCGGCCGAGAATGGCGACGGGGGTCCTGCAACTGGCGCGCTGCTCCGCTCGCCTACCGGACTGGTCACCGGGCCGGATGGCAGTCTCTATATCGCCGAGGGGGTGGGGCACCGTGTGCGAAAGGTGGGGCCAAGCGGCATCATTACGACCATTGCGGGCAATGTTGACGGCCGCGCTTGCATCACAACGACTGATGCGTGCGGCGACGGCGGGCCGGCGACGCAGGCGTTGTTGAACAACCCGCAAGGTTTGGGGCTAGCGCCCGACGGCACATTGTACATTGCGGACCGGAGCAATCAACGTATTCGCAAAGTGGACACCAATGGGATCATCAGCACCGTTGCCGGAACCGGCGTGTACGGCTACAGCGGTGACGGCGGGCCGGCGGTTCAGGCGCAATTGAATGAGCCGTACGGAGTGTCGGTTGCCCCGGACGGCAGCATTTACATTGCGGACACAGCCAATGCGCGCGTGCGCCGAGTGACCCCCGATGGAATCATCCGCACTGTTGTGGGGACGGGCATCGGTGGTTTCAACGGCGACGGCCGTCCGGCTGTCCAGACGCAACTGACTCAGCCGTACCAGGCGGTGTATGGCCCGGATGAAAATCTCTATATCGTGGATCGCGGCCAAAACCGGATTCGCAAAGTGGGAATTGATGGTGTGGTGACGACCGTGGCAGGCAGCGGCGGGATATCCCAATTCAGCGGCGACGGAGGTGATGCAACCCTGGCCAAGCTCAATGACCCGGAAGACATCGCATTTGGCGCGGATGGAGCTTTTTATATCGGAGACACCCGGAACTTTCGGGTCCGTTTTGTCGGAACCGAAGGGATTATCACGACCATTGCCGGCAAAGGAATCTCCACCTTTTCGGGCGACGGCGGCCCGGCCACGCAAGCGACATTCAGTGAACCGGGCGGAGTGGCGACGGGTCCGTACGGCAGCGTATTTATTTCCGACTCGTTTTATGGTCGCGTGCGAAAAGTCACGTCCGCACTGCCGGGATTCTCCACCAGCGACTTTGTGATCGCGGCCGAAGATGGGAGCGAGTTGTACGTGTTTGATAACTCCGGGCGGCATTTGCGGACTCTAGACGCATTCACGACCGCGGTGCGTTACCTTTTCAGCTATGATGCTCAAGGCCGGCTGAGCACGATTACTGATGGCGATAACAACGTCACGACCATCGAACGGGACAGCAGCGGAAAGCCCAGCGCCATGGTTTCGCCCTACGGACAACGCACCGTCCTGAGCACGGACACCAAGGGTTATCTGGCCTCGATCGCCAACCCGGCGAATGAAACATTCAGGTTCACTTACAGCGCGGACGGCCTGCTGCTGAACCAGACCAATCCGCGAACCAACTCGTGGACCTTTACCTACGACACGATGGGCCGCTTGATTCGTGATGCTGACCCGGCCGGAGGTTTCAAGGCGCTCGCCCGGTCCGAAACGGCAAACAGTTTTTCCGTGGAGACGGTCACAGCGCTCCAGCGCACCAATCGTTACGCAGTGTTCAACCTCTCCACCGGCGACCGCAGACGCGTGCGTGCCTTCCCCACTGGAGTGCAGACCGAACTGTGGGAGGGCGCCGATGGGACGACGACCAACCGCTTCCCCGACGGCAGGGTGGAGACCGCCGTTCTTGGACCGGACCCGCGTTGGGGAATGCTGGCTTCGCTCATTCAATCGGCCATTACTCAGGTGCCCGGCGGACCGACTTATTCCAATTCGGTGCAGCGTACAGTGACACTGTCTAACAACATCGATCCCTTGAGTCTGACCCGCTGGAGCGAAACCAATCGGATCAACGGGCGCGCTTACAGCGCAACTTTCGCCGCCGCGACGCGAACCATGACCAACATCACTCCCACGGGCCGCCGGCTGATCACGACATTTGATTCTTTGATGCGCCCCTTGCGTGTAGAGGTCGCGGGATTGGCGCCACAGCAATATAGCTATGATTCACGAGGCCGGCTGGAGAGCACGGTATTTGGCAGCGGCCCCGCAGCGCGCACGAACCGCTTTTTCTATGACGCTTCGGGTTACCTCACAAACATCGTTGATCCGTTAGGCCGAAGCACCACGTTCGGCTATGATCTTGCCGGCCGAGTCACCGACGAAACGTCACCTGATGGACGCGTGACGCATCACGAATATGATGTGAACGGTAATGTCATCGGCGAGACCCCACCCGGTCGGACGACGCATTCATTCTCCTATTCACCTGTTGACCTGGTTTCTGAATATTCGCCGCCAGCCGTAGTTTCGGGTGAGAACTCTACGCATTTTAACTTCAACGCGGACCGGGAGCTGACGCTGATCACCCGGCCCGACGGGTTGACAACCTTCTTCGACCGCATCAGCGGCGGCTGCAGTTGCGAGCGGCTCAATTTCCTCGTTCAACCGCGCGGCACGAGCTCGTTCACTTACGATCCGCAGACGGGCAATCTTTCGATGCTCACCTCTCCGGACGGAGTCAATCTCACGTTTGCTTACGCGGGCAGCCTGCTCACCAACGAAACCTGGGCAGGTCCGGTGCCCGGAAATGTCAATTCCACCCTCGACAACGATCTGTTCACCGCGTCCCGTCGCGTCAATGCCGGCAGCGCCGTTGTTTTCCTATACGATGCCGACAAGCTTCTCACGCAAGCGGGCAGTCTGGCCATCACACGCGACGCGCAAAACGGCCTGATTACCCGCACGATCCTCGGCAGCATCACGAACAACTGGGCCTACAACGAATTTGCGGAGCCAACCAATCACAGCGCGGTTTATGGCGCCACTCCCCTATACTCCGTCCAATACATTCGAGATGCGGGCGCACGAATCGCCACAAAAATCGAAACCATCGGCGGGGTCACCAGCCAATACGCGTACACTTATGATCTTGCTGGCCGCCTCGCGGTCGTGACGTTGAACGGCGTCACTAATGCCGTTTACAGTTATGACACAAAGGACAACCGGTTGAGCATCACCACCGATAGCGAAACTCGGATCGCGAGCTACGACCAGCAAGACCGTCTCGTGTCGTATGGCGCTGACACTTTCACCTACAACGCCAACGGAGAACTGGCCACGAAGACCATCACGGGCCAGACGACCACTTACGAGTACGATGTTCTTGGCAACTTGATTCACGTCGTTCTGCCCAACGGCACCGACATTCGCTACGTGATTGACGGGCTGGATCTCCGGATCGGCAAAAAAATCAATGGCGTGCTGACGCAAGGCTTTCTTTACGATGATGCGGATCGGCTCGTGGCCGAGCTGGACGGCGCCGGCAACGTCGTGAGCGAATTCGTTTACGGCACGTTCGATGATGCGCCCGATTACCTCATCAAAGCCGGCGAGACCTATCGCATCGTCGCCGACCATCTCGGCAGCCCGCGCATCGTCGCGAATGTCGCTAGCGGCCAGATCGCCCAGCGCATCGATTACGATGCCTTTGGGCGAGTGCTTGCCGACACCGCACCCGGTTTTCAACCCTTCGGCCTTGCCGGCGGCCTTTACGACCCTGACAACCGCCTGGTTCGCTTCGGAACCCGCGACTACGACGCCGAAACGGGTCGCTGGACCGCCAAAGACCCGATCCTGTTTGCTGGCGACCAAGCCAACCTCTATGCATATGTTGGCAACGATCCGATCAACAATTCGGATCCGGATGGACTTCAACGAAAGGGTGTGGGTGGAAAGGGTGGGAAAGGTGGCAAAGGAGGGAAGGGCGGCAAGGGCGGCAAGGGGGGTCAAGGCAAAGGCGGTTTCGAATGTAGCGTAGGACCGATCGTCGTGATGCCTCCGAAAGAGGAACCGATCATGATGCCGCCGCCGCCGCCGATGGCGCCGATAAAGGAGCTGAAGGCTGTTAAAGTAAAAAAAGATCCGCCTCTCTCGATAAAGTTACACCGCTAAACGCGACGAGGTTTTCATCGAGAGGATGCCGCATAAGCAAATCCGGATTGCGCAGAGCGCCTTCGAGAACAAGTTTGATCGTCGGTCATTTCTGTGCGGGTGGCCGTTCTTTATTTAGTTTCGCCATTCTTTCGGGTTTCGTCATTCGGATTTCGGCATTAGTGAGTGGGTTTGCCGAAATGTTTGTCGGCGAAGTCGAGGAAGATCTTCCAGTCCTCTTTGGTCATCGAATGTTTGCCGGGCCGAATGTAATATCCGAGCGCGCTGTCAATCAGCTTTCCCATTTCAGGGGCGGCCTGGTTGGCGTCCAGCCCCTCGGCGCCCAGCAACCGATACACCGGATCGGCCGCCTGCAGCATTTCAAATTGTCCCTCGGGATTTGCCCAGGTGTCTTCGGTGGCGTTCGGCAGGAGCACCGGACGTGGGGCGCAGAGCGCAATCAAGCAATGCTGGTCGAAGGGCAGCTTGTCCGGCTGTTCGTTGAAGTTCTTGAACATGGTGTTGATCCAGTGCGGGAAGTGGTCGTTGATCTGCTTGACTGACTCGCCGATTTTGCCGCGGCTGGGCGCGGTTCCGCCGCAGCCGGCCTGCAGCGGTATCGCCAGGGCGATACGTTCATCAAACGCCGCCGCGACCAGCGCGGCCTTCCCGTTGCGTGAGTGGCCCACCACGGCGATCTGTTTCGCGTTAACAGACTTGTCCGTGAGCAGATAGTCCACGGCGCGTGACACGCCCCAGGCCCACGCCGCGATAGTGCCCCAGTCGTAATTCTTTCGCGCTTTCGCGTAGTATGCCCGGATTCCCTCCTTCGCCCCGGGGCGGTCCGGTTCGACGTCGCCGTTGTAAAACGTGGCGACGGCGTAGCCGCGATCGATGGATTGTTCGATGGCCCACACGTCCGCTTGTTTGCCGCGACCGGCGTCACTCGCGCGGTTGTTTTGTGCGCCGGGACAGTTGTTCGGCATCCAAACGGTCGGCAGCGGCACGGTGGGGTCCGTCAGCACCGTATGGTTGCCGCAGAAATTCAGGCCGACAAACACGGGAGCGGGTTTCGTCCGTTGATTCGGCACGACCAGCAGGAGGTGAATTTGAGGCGCGTCGTTTGTTCCCAGAGCGATCGTGATCTCCTTCACTGTCGCCTTGCCGTCGAACAAACTTCTGTCCACACGTTCGACCGAGAAATGCATCCCCGCCGGGGCCGGTGGCATGACGCCATACATGTAATGCTCAAACAGCGCCTTCAATTCCGGTCGCCTGCTTTTCAACCATTGTTTCGTGGTAGTGACGTGCTCGCCGTTTAACAGGACCAGCGGATCGGGCAGTCCGGGCAGCGATGCAAGTTGTGAAACATCCGGGAAGGAACGCGCGGCCAGAACGCTCTGACTGGCAAAGAGAACCGCGATCAATGAGCACGCAATGATACCTTGGACCGGAAGAGATAAGAATGAACTCATGGGCGGCAGCCTAGGCGACCGGGCCCGCGAACGCAATCCCAGGAAACGCTGCATTCGTTCGCGCTTGGGGTTTGAAACGAACGGGGCTACGCTCTGAGCAATGAACATCGCTTCCGTCCGCTTCTCATTATGCTTTAGCGTCGGAGCTGTCCTGTGCCTGGCGCCGCGACTTGCGGCAGCAGATCAACCGGGAGCCGCATCCCAACGCACCGTGGTAAAACCGAACGAATTGGTGTTGGTGGAACCAGGCGCAGTCACCAAAAAGGCCGTGGTCGCGTGGAAGAACGATGGGTTGACAGGTGTGGTGGCTGTGTTGGGGGAACGGTTCAGTGCGAAGACTTACGAATCGTCGTCGAAAGCGGCCCACGACACCGGATTGGATTTGTATTACTGGATTGAGGTCGGACGGAATCCAAAGCTGGCCGCCGCGCACCCGGAGTGGATGGCGTCACTGGGGATGCACACGGACTGGTTGAAACGGTTTCCGCACGCCAAAACTCCTGGAGCCGGTGAAGTGGCCAAAGCGTTCCCGTGGGTTTCCATTAACTATCGGGAGGCATTCAACGCGCATTTGGCGCGAATCGATCGTTTGCTGAGACGGGTTCCGCCGGGTTATCGCGGGATTTTGGTGAATGATTTGCAAGGCGGACCGGCCTCTTGTGGCTGCGGCAATCTGCAATGCCGTTGGGCGACCGACTATCACGTTCCGGCTACTGCCATGAAATTTGAAGCGGACGATGCCGCCGCCAGATTCGTTGCGGCGGTGCAGGCAAAGGTCGGCAGCAAGGAAGTCATTCCTGTCTGGGCCACCGAATGTGACAAAGAGGACTTGCCGAAAGAGAAAAGGGCAGGGGAGTGGACAACCGGTTACTCGGGCACGGTTGGTTGCGCGGTCGGGAGTTGCCCCAAAGTGTTCACGCAACAATTCACGGCGCTGACCACGGCGCACCGCGGCAATGTGGGAATCCTGGCGTTGCATCGCGAACTTGGCCGGGTATTTCCGGAGTACGGCGCAACCACCAGCTGGGTCGGGCGCACGCTGGAGTACCTGGACCGGACTTTGCCGAACAACGGCGGGCAAGCGATGCCACACGAGCGGCTGTGGTTGGTTGTCCAAGGCTACGGTGTTTCGCAAGAGGAAGAAAAGGCGGCGCGGCAAACGGCGGCGAGAACGGGTGTCGGCGCGGTGATTGTCGCGCGGGCATGGATTGACCAGTCGTTTGAGCCGCGCATGGTGCCGGTGAAAAAATGATTCGGATAGGGGCGCGACTTGGCACTACCCTATCGAGTCAGGTCTGCGAGATTCCGAAGACCCCTCACCCCGTCCCCCAGAACCGAGGGAAAACATCGAACGTCCAACATCGAACTTCGAACGCCGAAGTGAGCGAGGATTCGCGCTGCCATTCGATGTTCAGCGTTGGATGTTCGATCTTGGATGTTCTTCCGGCTTCATGGAGAGCTTCCACGATTCCAGAATCGCGCATTGGGACCATGAACCCAATCGTTCTCGTTCTCGTCCTCGTCCTCGTCCTCGAAACCAAGTTGGCCGGTCGAGGACGAGTTCGAGAACGAGGACGAGGACGAAGGGACGGTTCATGGAAAGGGTGGCCTTCAGGCCGGAGAGGGGAATACGTGGGTCACATCAGCTTGGAGGTACTGCCGAGTTGCGGCCTTTGGATGGTGACTCAGACAAAGCCGCTTGCCTCTCTGCCCGGAGCCAATAGCATGAGCGAGTGAGCAACCTGGTCGCCGCCGTTGAACAATCCATCCGCTCGCAACGGCTCTTGCGTCGGGGCGAGTCCGTCTTGGTTGCCGTCTCCGGCGGATTGGACTCGATGACCCTGCTGCACGTGCTTCGTCAGTTGGCCGCAAAGCACGAATGGCGACTGGTGGTCGTTCACTTCAATCACCGCTTGCGCGGGGCTGACAGCGACGGAGACGAGCAATTCGTCGAGGCAACGGTTGTAAAGCTGGGGCTCAAGTTCATCGCCGGACGAGCTGACGTGGCCGCATTTGCGCAGCGGGAAAAACTTTCCGTTGAAATGGCGGCCCGGAAGCTGCGCCACGATTTTCTGGCCCGCGCAGCGCGACGGTTGAAAATCAAAACCGTTGCTCTGGCCCATCACGCCGACGACCAGGTCGAACTGTTCTTTCTCCGCTGGTTGCGCGGAGGAGGGGGAAAAGGGCTGGCTGGGATGAAATGGGCCAACCCTTCGCCGAGCGATCCGGCCGTGGGCCTGGTTCGGCCGTTGCTCGACCAGTCAAAAGCTGTGCTACGGCGTTATGCGCAGGAGCAGGGAATCGCCTTTCGCGAGGACGCTACGAATGCGCACCTCGATTTCCTGCGAAACCGAATCCGAAACAAACTCCTGCCGTTGCTGTCGCAGAAATATCAACCCGCTCTGGCCCGGTCGGTGTTGCGGACCATGGACATTGTCGGCGCGGAAGCCGATCTTGTTCGCCGAGTTGCGGAAGAATGGTTAAGTCAAAAACGGCGGAGTGATTTCGGTTCAGCGCACCAGCCTGTACCGATCGGACCGGGCCTGACGGTCCAGCGCGAGCGCGGCGGGCGCGTCGTCAAAGAAGCGACCCTTCATCCAACCTTTAGACCCGAGCAAATTGCCGTGGAATTGAAAGGCCAGGAAGGCGCGGTGGACTTTGGCTGTCTGCGAATTTATTGGCAGATCAAGTCCCGGAAGGCTTCATTGAATCGAATGCCGAAGTTCGCAATAGGGTGCGAGTATTTCGACGCGGAAAGGATCGGATCGCCTGTCGTCCTGCGCCATTGGCGGGCAGGAGACCGCTTTCAGCCGATCGGCATGAAAGCGCCGGTCAAATTGCAGGATTTGTTCGTGAATCAGAAGATTTCGCGCGCCCAACGCCATCAATTGGTTGTGGCTACGACGGCGGCGGGTGAGTTGTTTTGGGCGGAAGGGTTACGCATCGGGGAACGTTTCAAGCTCGACAACCGGACGGTTTATCGGTTGAAATGGCGTTGGTTGGCTCGGTAATCCGTGGTTGCGGCTGGAACCTGGCCGTGTTAGTGTGCCGCGGCTGATTTTGCTCATGGCTGACGACAAACATAACGGCAACGGCAAGAACGACAAAAAGGGCTCCGAGATCCGTGTGCCGCCCCGCACATGGCTGCTGTGGATTGGAATCATCGCGCTGGTGCCGCTTGTTTGGAAGTTCCACAGCCAGGTGGAGACGAAGTATCGCACTCCCAGCTATGTGGAGTTCATTAATCTCGTCACCAATAATCTGGTCGCCCACGGCACGATTAATTACAATCCGCAGTCGGAATATGGCTTGCGCGAGGTTACGGGCCGATACTTTGAAGCCGGCAAAAACGGCGAGAAGACGGAGGTGCCGTTCAAAATCAAAACCCGGCTGCTGCCCGAGACGGAAAAAATCCTGTTGGACTCAGGCAAATTTGAGCAGGCCGAGCCTAACACGCTGCTGCTGGGGGTCCTTTACTCGCTCTTGCCGTTCGTCCTCTTCGGCGCGCTGGTTTGGTTTTTCCTGATCCGCCAACTCAAAATGGCCGGCAAAGGAGCTCTGAGCTTCGGCAAGAGCAAGGCGCGGATGCTCAGCAAGGAAAAGAACCGCACGACGTTCAAAGACGTAGCGGGTGTGGAAGAGGCCAAAGAGGAAGTATCCGAACTCGTCGAGTTTTTGAAGGACCCCAAAAAATTTCAGAAGCTCGGCGGGCGAATCCCCAAGGGCATATTGATGGTGGGGGCCCCCGGCACCGGGAAAACTTTGCTCGCCAAGGCCATCGCCGGCGAGGCGGACGCTGCGTTTTTCAGCATCAGCGGCTCCGATTTCGTGGAAATGTTTGTCGGCGTCGGCGCCAGCCGGGTGCGCGACATGTTCGAACAGGCGCGCAAGAATACACCCTGTTTGGTTTTCATCGATGAAATTGACGCCGTCGGGCGGAGCAGGGGACACGGCCTTGGGGGTGGCAACGACGAACGTGAACAGACCCTCAACGCGTTGCTGGTCGAGATGGACGGCTTCGACACCCAGGAAGGCATTATTATCATCGCCGCCACGAACCGGCCGGATGTGCTGGACCCGGCCCTGTTGCGTCCCGGGCGTTTTGACCGGCAGATAACAGTCAATTTGCCGGATGTTCGCGGGCGCGAAGCCATTCTCCGGGTGCATGCCAAGAATGTTAAGTTGGAACCAGCCGCGGATTTGAGCGTCATCGCCCGGGGCACGCCCGGTTATTCGGGAGCCGAACTGGCCAACCTGCTCAACGAGGCGGCGCTGTTGGCCGCGCGCATGAACAAGAAGGCCATCGGCATGGCGGAACTGGAGGAAGCGCGCGACAAAGTCCGTTGGGGCCGTGAACGTCGCAGCCTGGCCATGACCGATGAGGAGAAGCGCAACACCGCCTGGCATGAAGCAGGCCACGCGCTCGTCAACGTCTTGCTGCCGCACACTCATCCGCTCCACAAAGTCACGATCATTCCGCGCGGTCAGTCCCTGGGTTCCACCATGTCGCTCCCGAAAGACGACGTTTTGAACCGCCGGCGCAAGGAAATGCTCGACATGATTGCCGTCACGATGGCCGGTCGCATTGCCGAGGAAATTGTCTCCGGCGACATTTCAACCGGCGCGGCGGGTGATATCCAGCAGGCGACTCAGCTTGCTCACGCGATGGTTTGCCATTGGGGCATGAGCGAAAAACTCGGCATGGTTCAATACGGCGACAACAATGAGTACGTTTTCCTCGGGCGCGAAATGATTCGCAGCAAGGATTACAGCGAGCGCACCGCGCAGGAGATCGACACTGAAGTGAAGCGGATCATTGATGAACAGTTTCGGATCGCGAAGGACGTTATCGATGGCCATCGCGACAAACTGGAGCTGATCGCCAATTGTCTGCTTGAATACGAAACGCTTGACGGCGGTCAGGTTGAGGAGATCGTGCGGACCGGCAAATTCACTCCGCCGGCCCCAACGCCGCAGGTTGACCCGCCGTCCGGAGCGCAGGCGGCCACTCCGTTGCCGGAAGTTCCCAAGCCCGCACCGCCGAAACTCGATCCCGGACTCGGCTCGGCAGCGCCCGCCACGGCCTGACGCAGCGCGCGTTCCCACTTCGGACTGTCCCTCACGAGTCGGAAGGCGCAACTCCGAACAGAGGCAGCAGGGTGATTCGTCCGTCGGGGTCTGAGCGTCTTCTTCTATCTTCCATCCGCCGTCCTTTCTCCGTTATGCTCGCCCCATGATTATCGCACCGTCGTTACTGGCCGCAAATTTCGGGAGGTTCGCTGCCGAGACAATCCGCGTGGACAAGGCCGGCGCCCAATGGCTTCACCTGGATATCATGGACGGCCACTTCGTGCCGAATATCTCGTTCGGCCCCGAAGTCGTCCGCGTGCTGCGGCCGCTGACGAAAATGTTCCTGGACGTGCATTTGATGTGCTCCCGGCCGGAAATTCTGTTGGAGCCGTTCGCCAAGGCTGGCGCGGACCAAATGACGGTGCATGTCGAGTTGGGCGACCGCGTGACGCGGTTGCTCTGGAAAATTAAATCGTTGGGCAAGAAGGTTGGCCTGGCCATCAATCCGCCCACGGGCATGCCCCAGGTGGAGCCGTACCTCAATCAAATTGACGTGCTATTGATCATGACGGTCAATCCGGGTTTCGGCGGGCAGCCGTTCATTACCGAAACACTCCCAAAAGTTCAGCAGGCTGACGCGTGGCGAAAAGAGAAGAATCTCAACTTCCGTATCGAGGTGGACGGCGGAATCGATTTTCAGACTGCCGCTGAGTGCGCACATGCCGGCGCGGACACGTTTGTCAGCGGCACCGGGCTTTTCAAGCATCGGAACTTCAAAGTGGCGCTGCGCAAAATGCTGAAGATCGTGGACGAACAGGCGCGAAACCGGAGTTGAAGTCATGGGGCAAATCAGGTTTGGAACCGACGGCTGGCGGGCGGTCATCGCCGAGGATTTTACGTTCAAAAACGTTGAACGCGTGGCCCAGGCCACGGCGGATTATTGGAATGCGAACCCCGTAGAGGGAACGCAAAAGAGGGCCGTGGTCGGTTACGATCGGCGATTTCTCTCGGATCAGTTCGCGGCCCGGACAGGGGAGGTCCTCGCCGGTAACGGTTTCCAGGTCACGCTGACTTCCGTGCCGACGCCGACGCCTGCCGTCTCGCTTGCCGTCAAAGCCCAACGCGCCATCGGCGGCGTAATGATTACCGCCAGTCACAATCCGCCCGTGTTTAATGGCTTCAAATTGAAGGCGCATTATGGCGGCTCCGCCGAGTCGGTCATTTGTCAAGGCGTCGAAGCCCGGCAGGACCAAAGTCCAATTCGCGCTGTTCCGCTGGACGACGCGCTGAAACAAGAGCACGTGGTTATCAAAGACATTAGACCGGCCCATTGCGCGACGGTCAAAAGGCTGGTCGATTTTCAATTGATTGCGAAGTCGAGACTGCGCTTTGCGCACGACGCATTGTTCGGTGTTGGGGCCGGCTGCTTCGACGAAATGCTCGCCGGCACGAGTTGCCAGGTGACCACGCTGAACGCGGCGCACGATCCATTTTTCGGCGGCATCAATCCGGAACCGATCCCGAAGAACTACGGCCCCAGCGCGGTGTTTCTGAAGAAGCATCCTCACGACATCTGCCTGGTGACGGATGGGGACGCCGATCGAGTAGGGGGCATGGACGGCCGTGGCAACCCGCTCTCGACACATCAGCTCATTTGCCTGCTGTTGCACCATTTCATCGTGAACCGAAAGGGCAGGGGACGTGTCGTCAAAGCGCTCACGACCACGTCCATGGTGGACAAAATGTGCGCCGCGCAGGGATTGGAGCTGATCGAGACGGCGGTTGGGTTCAAATACGTCGCCTGCGAAATGCTCAAGGGTGGCGTGCTGCTCGGTTTCGAGGAGAGCGGCGGCATTGGTTTTCCCGGACATATTCCCGAACGTGACGGCATCCTGGCCGGCCTCATGTTGCTTGAGTTGCTCGCCACGGAGCGCAAGTCCGTCAACAAACTGATCGTCGGACTGGAAAAACAGTTCGGCCCGCACCGCTACGCGCGCATCGACGCGCGTTTTGCGCCCGAAAAACGCGCTGCGTTGATGGAGTTCTGCAAAACCAATCCACCGGCGAAACTGCTTCGCTCGGCAGTCGTTGACGTAAAGTCATTCGACGGCGTGAAGTTCATCGCGGCGGACGGGTCCTGGCTCATGCTGCGCGGCTCGGGCACGGAACCGATTCTTCGTATCTACGCCGAAGCCGGGACCGACCAAGCGGTGGAAAGCCTGCTTAAGCTGGGTATTAAACTGACCAGGCAGGTTTGAAGGGGCTTTCCGTGTTCCGCACGGGGCTGGCGGCAAAATTCCCTTTTCTTCGCTGTGGACGCCGCTATCTTCTCGCAGAACGCTAGAGGGCGGATCAGGCGGAATGATTTCATTCCGCGTTCCGCGGGTGGCATTCCGCGTTTTGGTCATGGACGCAGCGCACATACGTAATTTCAGCATCATCGCCCACATTGATCACGGAAAGACGACGCTCTCTGATCGCCTGCTGCACCGGACCGGGACCATTTCCGACCGCGAGATGCAGGAGCAGTTGCTCGATTCGATGGACCTGGAACGCGAACGCGGCATCACCATCAAAGCGCATCCGGTCACGATGCTGTACCAGGCCAGGAACGGTGAGACCTACGAGTTGAACCTGATTGATACGCCCGGTCACGTTGACTTTTCCTACGAAGTCTCGCGCAGTTTGAGCGCGTGCGAGGGCGCCTTGCTCATCATCGATGCCGCGCAAGGTGTCGAGGCCCAGACCGTCGCCAACCTGCACCTGGCGATGAAACAGAACCTGGAGATTATCCCGATCATCAACAAGATTGATTTGCCGCACGCCGATGTCGCTCTGACCCGGCAACAGTTGGAGGATATTCTGGCGATTCCCGCTGCCACGGCGAATCGTTGCAGGCGCTGTCGTTTGATTCCTATTTCGACACTTACAAGGGCGTCGTCATACACGTGCGCGTATTCAACGGGGAGTTGAAGGCCGCCATGCTGGTGAAACTGCTTCATTCAGGCAAGACGGTCGAAGTCAAGGAAGTGGGCAGTTTTAATCCCAAGCCTTATGTGCGCGAAAAGCTGGAGACGGGCGAGACCGGTTATATCACCGCAAACATCAAAAGCCCGCTGGATGTGAAGCTGGGAGACACGTTGACGGATTCACGCATCCCATCACCGGCACTGGCCGGTTTTCGGGAAGTTCACCCGATGGTTTTCAGCGGCATTTACCCGATCAACACGGCCGATTACGAACATTTGAAAGCCAACCTGGCTAAACTGCAGCTCAACGACTCCGCCTTTGTTTACCAGTCGGAGAGTTCGGTCGCGCTTGGCTTCGGTTTTCGTTGTGGTTTCCTGGGCCTGCTGCATCTGGAGATCGTGCAGGAACGCTTGCGTCGCGAATACGGCATGGACATCATCGCCACGTATCCGAGCGTGATTTACGAAGTGCTCAAAACCAACGGCGAAATCCTGCACGTGGACAATCCGGAGTATCTGCCCGACCGTTAATTTCGGAAAAGCGCGGCACGGTGCGACACACGGAAACACTGGACACGCGCCGCGTGATGTTGACTGCCGGCATTCCATTGAATGAAATTCTGATTGATTTCCACGATCGGATCAAAAGCATCAGCCGCGGCTACGGCTCAATGGATTACGAGCACGACGGTTATCAGGAGTCGGATATGGTCAAGCTCGACCTGCTGGTCAACGGCGAGCCGGTGGACGCCTTCTCGTGCATCGTTCACCGGAGCAAAGCCGAGGGCCGGGGACGGGCGTTGGCCGCGAAGCTCAAGGAAGTCATCCCCAGGCAACAATTTCAAGTAATCATCCAGGCAGCCATCGGTGGAAAATTCATCGCTCGCGAAACGGTCAGCGCCTTGCGCAAGGATGTGACCGCAAAATGCTATGGTGGCGACATCAGCCGCAAACGCAAGCTGCTCGAAAAACAAAAAGAAGGAAAAAAGCGGATGAAAGCCGTCGGCTCGGTGCACATTCCGCAGGATGCCTTCATCGAAGTGTTAAAGGCGTGAACTCATGAATAGAAACGGACTGGCAATGATGCTTCGCTGGTTTCTTTCAAAAAAGGTGCGGCAGGCCGTCGATATGTGCCGGCAGGTCCGCAAAATCATCCATGCGCAACGCGATTTGCTGCGGCCGGAGGAAATTCAGGAAATTTCCAAGGCCGCGCGAGAATTGAGAGACGCGATTGCCGCCGGTGAAAAGCTCGACGGCATCGAGAAGTGGATGAAGAACCTGGAGAAGGTTGCGAATGAAAATCTGAAGCCGTATCCGAGCGCCTCCATTCGCGAGAATGTCGAAGTGTTTCTGGTGACGGGCGCGGTCGTGCTGGCCTTGCGCACCTTCTTTTTTCAGCCGATGGCCATTCCGTCGGGTTCCGCCCAGCCGACGTTGTGGGGGATCACGTTCGAGAACCTGAAAGGCAAGGCGGGGGTTGAAATCCCGCACGGGCTGAATCGGGTCTTTCAGGCGTGTTGGTCAGGGGTTCATTACTATCACAAAGTGGCAAAAAACGATGGCGAGCTGCGTGTTGAGCCGCCGAAAACGATTCTTCCGTTTGTCAAACGTCAGACGCTGTGGGTGGGCGATATCCCGTACAGCATCTGGTTCCCGCCGGACAACCTGGAGGACCATGGCGAGCTTCATTACGGTCAGAGGATTTATGCCGGAGAGGACATCGTCAAACTCAGAAAGAACAGCGGCGACCACTTGTTCGTAAACCGCTTCACCTATAACTTCCGCCGGCCCCGCCGGGGGGAGATCATTGTTTTTTATTCCGATCACATGCCGGGCTTGATCCAGGAGACGCATTACATCAAACGTCTTGTAGCGTTGGGGGGCGAGCAGGTGCGCATCGGCAATGACCGGCATGTCTATATCAACGGCCAACGTCTGGAAGCCTCGGCTCCCGGTTTTGAAAATGTTTACGGCTTCGACCCGAATCAGCCCCCGGAGAGGGACCATTATTCCGGCCACGTGAACGGGTTTGTTGCCAGACATCTGACTGACTCCACCATCGCGCCTTTGTTCCCGGATGAGGAAACTGTGCGCGTTGTCCCCTGGAAGCATTATCTTGCCTTGGGCGACAACACCATGAGCAGCAGCGACGGGCGCACCTGGGGCTACGTTCCACGGGAGGAAGTCGTCGGCAAGGCGAGCTTTGTGTTTTGGCCGATCGGCGGAAGAGACAATATCCCCAGCCGCTTCGGGTGGGGTTACCCGTAAATGGAAAGGAGAAATGATTCTCCGTTGGCTCCTTTCGCCCACCGTCCGGCAGGCGAGCAATCTTCACAGGCATGCTCAAAGAATCGTCAACGCGCAACGCGACCAGCTCAGCCCGCAAGCCGTCGAAAAGGTTGCCGCGGCGATTGCCGCAGTCCGATCAGCCATTGCTTCCAACGCCGACGGAAAGCTTCTCAAGGAACGAATGGCCGACCTGGAAAGAACGACCGCCAAATGGATTCAACCTTACGCGCACGCGTCACTGAGAGAAAACACGGAGGTTATTCTGGTGGCTGTGGCTGTCGCCGTGGCTGTCCATACCTTCTTTCTGAAACCGTTCAAGATTCCGACCGGCTCGATGCAACCGACGCTCTACGGCATCATTTCTGAAAACCTGCTGAATGAAGCAGCGGCCACATTTCCCACAGGGTTGAGGCGAGTCATTGATTTGATATGGCACGGCACATCCTACATTCACAAGGTGGCGAAAGCAGAAGGGATGCTTGAAGCATTCGAGCCGCCGAAAACAATCTTCCCCTTCGTCAGCCGCCAGCGCATCAGGATTGGAAGCGAATGGTATGCTGTCTGGTCTTCCGTGGATCACCTGCTTGAGCGGGCTGAGGTGGAGCCGCACCATCTTTACCATCGGGGTGATGACATCATCAAACTCAAGCTGATCAACGGCGACCATCTTTTTGTTGATCGCCTGACTTACAATTTTCGCCGACCGAGGCGCGGCGAAATCATCGTCTTCGAAACCAAAGGAATCATCAGTCCGACAACAGGTCAGCCGGCTATGCCGCAAGACCAGTTCTACATCAAACGCCTGGTGGCGATGGGCAGCGAACAGGTCCGAATCGCCAACGACAGACACTTAATCATCAATGAGCGGCGACTGGACCACACGACGCCACATTTTGAAAATGTCTATTCGTTCGATCCAAAGCAATCGCCCCGGCCAAATCAATATTCCGGCCACGTGAATGGGTTTGTCGCACGACAGTTGACGGAGGCGGCCATCGCGCCGCTGTTTCCCGACGAATCGACCGTCCGCACTGTCCGCCCGAATCACTACCTGGTGATGGGCGACAACACACTGGACAGCTACGACGGACGCACCTGGGGCGATTTCTCGCGCACCAACGTCATCGGTAAATATTGCTTTGTTTATTGGCCGTTCAGCAGCCGCTTTGGCTGGGCTGCGCGTTAGCTGCGAGGGACGGGCTTCAATCCAAGCGTCCATGGGTTGTTTGTTCTCATTTCTGCGCACAATGTTAGAATCTTTTAGTGTGTGCGAAGCTGCTTAGGCGTAGAAAAAAAGAGGAGTCATGGCATCAACCGATGAATGCCACAACTCCACAAGACCAGAACGCAGCCTCAGAATATCTCCCCAACGGCAAAAAGAAAGTCTTCACGCTCGCGCCGGTCGAAGACGACCTCACGTTCACGATTCTGAACGTGCGTCGGCACGTGTTGGAGGATCAAGAGCTTGGTAACGGTGCAAAACTCCTCTTCGTCTATGTCCTCGACAAATCACTCAACCGAAATCTGAACAGTCAGCCCGGCGTCGTCACGATCTCTCAGACGAAGCTGGCGGAAGTGTTCGGATGCTCGCAGCGGGCGATTTTCGCATGGAAGCTGGCACTCGTTGCCAGGGGTTACATTTGGATGAGTCGGCGCTCGATGCCGAACACCTGGCCGATTGACACTTACCACGTGACGGCGATCAATCCGCCGAGCAGTTGGGAGGAGAAGACCACACACGAAGGTTTATGGGGGAATGGCGAGCGGCGTTTGGCCGATCCACCCCTTGGCGCACGCGAACCTGGCCAAATAAGGCTGCCTCTCCCCGGAAGCAGGCTTCCGGGGAGGCGTCGGAGACCAAAAACCGCGAAAACCCCTGATTTTTCCGGTGTCGCCGGAACAAAACTTCCGGTCTCCCCGGAACGTAGCTTCCGGTGTCCCCGGAACGTAGCTTCCGGCGGCACCGGAAGCCAGCTTCCGGCGGCACCGGAAGAAAACTTCCGGCGTCCCCCGAACGTAGCTTCCGGCGACACCGGAAGCCAGCTTCCGGCGGCACCGGAAGAAAACTTCCGACATAGAGAGGGAGAGGTAGGAGGAAAGAG
>QHOP01000447.1 GCA_003219345.1 Verrucomicrobiota bacterium | reverse complement strand
CGAGCCGTCGTTGACGATGGTAAGATTCAGTTTCGACTTCGTGGCGCGATAGCCGTCAGCCCAATTCTGGAAATGGCCGGTGAATTTCGCGTTGGTCACGACATAGACGCGCGCGATGCCGCCGACGGGCGCGAGGTTGTCCAGCACATATTCAATCATCGGCTTGCCCGCGACGGGCAGAAGCGGTTTCGGCTGCGTGAGGGTCAAGGGGTAAAGGCGCGTGGCGTAACCGGCGGCCAGGAGAACGACTTTCATAGGTTCTTAGTGTGATGTCCCTAACGCTTCTTTTACAATGAAGCCGACCAAGCTTGAAACAGCAGCGCCCCTCACCCTGCCCTCTCCCCATCGGATGGGGAGAGGGTGGCCGAAGGCCGGGTGAGGGCAAAGCGGAACGCTCACATTGGCTGGGTATTTCTGTGACATGACACCAGGCACCGTGCCTCGCAAATTCATCCATGAGCCGCCCATCGAGACTTGATCGCACCGCCCCACCGACGGCCTCCGTTGGCAGGCGGTCATCAGGGAGCGGAGGAGCGCCCTGGACGATGATAACCGATGCCCCTGCGCGGCTCAATTTTGGTTTTCAAACAGGCCGGGGGCAATCCTTCGGGCCAGCGCCTGTGACCGGGCGAGGATTTCGGAGCCGCTTTCGCAATTCAAGGCGAAATCTGCCAATTGTCGTGCCTCACTCAGTTTCAGGCGGCGAATCAGGAATTTTACCTGAGGCACAACGGAGAAAGCGGCGCTGAGTTCATCGATATCCAGCCCCAGCAACAGCGGAACCAGAGCCGGATCGCCGGCCATCTCGCCGCAGACGCCGACCCAGATGCCATTGCGACGGCCCGCTTCGACGGTCGCTTTGATGAGCCTCACAATGGCCGGATGCGTCGGCTCGTACAAGTGCGCTATTTTCTCGTTCAGCCGGTCCACCGCCAGCGAATATTGAATCAGGTCGTTCGTGCCGATGCTGAGAAACTTCACGCGTTTAGCGAGCGAATCCGCCGTCAAAACCGCCGAAGGAATCTCGATCATGGCGCCGGTCTCCAAGGCTTCGCCGAAGGGAATCCTTTCAGCCTGCAGCTCCCGGCGGCATTCTTCAAGCAGCGCATTGGCCTGGTTCAACTCGTCGAGGCCGGAAATCATCGGATACATCATCTTGATGTTGCCCTCGACTGCCGCCCGCAGGATCGCGCGGAGTTGCGCGCGAAAGAGGGCGCGTTCCTGCAGGCGGATTCGGTTTCAACGCTGCGGCCACCTGACGGTATGCCTGATACTGCTCTTCTTCGGTCGGCAGCGTCTCCCGGTTCAGGTAAAGATATTCCGTGCGGAACAGGCCCACTCCCTCCGCGCCGCAGGCGCGCACGTGCTCCGCATCCGCGGCCTGTTCGATATTGGCCGAAAGCGTGATGCGCGCGCCATCCAGCGTGATCGCCGGTTCTTCACGAAGGTCGCGCAGCTTTTCCTGCAGGTTGACCCGCTTTCGGACCAGTTGGCCATATTCGAAGAGCGTTTGATCCGTGGGATTGATGACGAGCAATCCGTTGAAACCATCGAGCAGGACATACTGGCCGGTATTCAATTGTTTGCTGGCATCGTGCAGCCCGACGACCGCGGGGATCTCCAGCGAGCGGGCCATAATGGCTGTGTGGGAGGTCTTGCTGCCGATATCGGTGGCGAACCCAAGAACCATTTTCTTGTCGAGCAGCGCCGTCGTGGAAGGCGACAGATCTTCACTGATAATGATGCAGGATTCCTTGAGCTTGTGCAGGGCGGTTTCGTCAGTCCGGCCCAGCAAATTGTCCAGCACACGGGCCGTGACGTCGCGCAGGTCGGCCGCCCGCTCCCGCAGGTACTCGTCGTCCATCGAACTGAGAGTGGCAGCGTATTTCTCGGCGACCTGGCGGAAGGCGTGCTCCGCGTTGACCCTTTGTTCCCGGATCACTCGGGTGACTTCGTCAATGAGGGTGGGGTCCTCCAGCACGAGCAGGTGGGCGTCAAAGATGCTGGCGTCCTTGGCGCCCATGGCCTCGTTCACCTTGCGCTGGACTTCCAGGACCTGCTGGCGCGTCTGGAGCAACGCGTGTTCGAAACGTTGAATTTCCTGCGGCACTTCCGCCTCGGAAATCTCACGATGCGGAATGGCGTCGCGGGCTTCGCCGAGCACGACAATTTTTCCCCGGCACACACCCCCGGAAACGGCGATGCCGCGCAAAATCTTCTCCCCTGACCGCGAGCGCTCGGACATGCACGAGCATTAACCGGAATCGCATTTTTTGAAAACGAAATTCTACTCGTTGGGCTGTCGCCCGTGGTCGGTGGTCGGTTGTTTCTGCCGTGCCGGTCCGCGGGCGAAAGTGGAGCGCTCTCATGCCATGAACACCCTGCTTTACCGGGTAAACAACGCGGGCACAGACCCAAAACCGTCAAAGCGGGTCGAACGCCACGACCCCACTCTTGCTCGGGTTGAAACCACGGCGTCAACAACTGTCAGGCACAAAAACGTCCCATCAGCCCGACTCTCAGGACAATTGAAACGGCAGCCGGTTACAACTGACCACCGACAACCGACAAAGGACCGATCAAGAAACTACGTGTCAGCAAGCCGAATCTGGGCTAAGTCAATGCCATGACCAGCGGGCGCGTTATCCACAATCTGGCCCTTGTCGGCTTCATGGGCGCCGGCAAGTCCTCGGTGGGACAACTCGTGGCCGCGCAACTGCGTTTCCGGTTTGTGGATACCGACGAACTTATCGGGGCGCGCGCCGGCAAAACCATTCCTTCCATCTTCGCGGACGAAGGCGAGCCGCAGTTCCGCGAATACGAACGGGCCGTGGTGGACGAATTCCAGACCTTCCATCGGACCGTCATCGCCACCGGAGGCGGCCTCATCACCATTGAGGAGAACCTGAACAGCCTGAAAATCCACGCCCTCGTCATTTGTCTTTGGGCCTCGCCGGAAACGATCTGGGAACGGGTCAGAAGCCAAACGCACCGTCCCTTGCTTCAGACGCCTGACCCGCTGACGAAGATTCGCCAACTGCTGGCTGAACGCGAACCGTTCTACCGTCGCGCGGACGTGCTCGTGAACACCGAAATGCGTTCCGTGAAGGAAGTCGTGCACCACGTCATCCACCAGTTTCGCCTCGCGCGCGGGCATTCGTCGCACCAGTGAAATCGACAATCCGGCGACGCGCTCTGGAGTTGGGCTTCGACGCCTGCCGTTTCACGACGGCTGAGCCGCCGTCCAGCGCATCGCAGTTTCAACAGTGGCTGGCGTCGCACCGGCACGGGGAGATGGAGTACCTCCAACGCAACGCCCGCAAACGCATCGATCCGCAACAAGTGTTACCCGGCGCCAGAAGCGTTCTTTGTCTGGCGGCCAGCTACACGGTTCCGAGTTCCGAGTTCCGAGTTCCGAGTTTGTCCCGCTCCGAAACCCGAAACCCGAAACCCGAAACCTCGAACGGCGTCGTCGCCCGCTACGCCCGTTACCACGATTACCACGACGTCCTGGGCCCGCGCCTCAAGCAGTTGACCGGATTTGTGAACCGACTCGGCGGCGCGGGCACGCGTTCGCTCTGGTACGTGGACACCGGCCCGCTGCTCGAACGCGACCTGGCTCAGCGCGCCGGACTCGGTTTCGTCGGCAAACACACCAACCTCATCAGCCGAGAACTTGGAAACTGGATTTTCCTCGCCGAAATCATCACGACCCTGGAACTGGAGCCTGACCTTCCGGAGAAAAATCGCTGCGGCACATGCGCCCGTTGTATCGACGCCTGCCCCACTCACGCGATCACCGGCCCGTTTCAACTCGACGCCCGCCTTTGCATCTCTTACCTCACCATTGAACTGAAAGGCCCGATCCCGGTGGAACTTCGACCGGCCATCGGCAATCGCATTTACGGGTGCGACGATTGCCTCGCGGCGTGCCCGTGGAACCGGTTTGCGCGCGAAGGAAAACTGATGAAGGAACACGGTCGGCGGGATTTGGAGCAGCCGGACTTGATCGAACTCCTGTCGCTGGACGAGGCCGGGTTCAAAAGGAAATTTGCCGGCACGCCGATTTTGCGGACGAAACGACGTGGTTTGCTGAGGAACGTCTGCGTCGCTCTCGGCAACATCGGCGACACCACCGACCTGCCCGCCTTGCAACGGGCTGCTCGCGATCCCGAGCCGTTGATTGTCGAACACGCCCGTTGGGCCATCGACCGGATTCAAAAAAAATCCGGAGCGAAGGAAGGCAAGGATTGAGTAGCCTTCGACGTGCCTGGCTCTCACTAACTCCGGTGTTATTGGCGGCGCGTTGTGGCCCCATTCTTGATTGCTGCGAATAAAGGTCAGAACGTCCGCAATTTGGCCGTCGGTCAGCGTATCGCGCCAAGGCAACATGCCGTCGCTGATAAAATCCTTTCCCGCGACTTTGACAGGGCCTCTCAAGCCATTCAGGACGATCCGAATCACTCGATTGGGCCCTTCCGCCAAAACCCACTCCGAATGGACCAGAGGTGGCACATTATTGCCAGGATTGCCGAGACCAGTCTCCATGTGACAGGGCGCACAATAAATTAAGAACGCTGCCCGGCCCCTTTTTACGGCCGGATCGATGTTGGACGTGGGCTGGTCATCTTCAAGTTCCTTGATTGAACTGTAAGGCGCGTAAACGACTGGCTGGAATCCGCCGCCGTGATTGTCCAGGAAACCCATGCCCCAGAAGGCCAGCAGCGCGACCAGCACGAACAGCCAGACCGGCGCGTGCGCCGAGCCGGTTGTCGGCTCGGGCTCTTGCGATGCCGGGGATTTGTTCGGATCGAGGTTCATTTCACTACCGAATTCGTTGTCTGCGCGGCCGGAGCGTTGGTCGCGGCCGGTGTATTTGTCGAAACGTTGGCCGTGGCCACGGTCATCGGCGTTTCAAAAATGACCGTGTCAGCACGCAGGCTGAGCAGATATGCGACGAGCTGCCTGGCTTCGTCCGTGGGCACAATCTCGCAACCCGGTTCAGTCGCAAAATTGCCGGCCAGCTTCAATGCGTCCGGCGACGGTTCGCGACCGATTTTCCGCTTCTCAAACAGAAAACGGTACGGCGGCATCACCGATTTGCTGACCACGATCTGCGGATTGTAGAGATGGAGCAAATGCCAGTTCGCGACCGGCAGACGCGAGCCCACGTCGGCAAGATCAGGACCAATGCGCTGCGAACCGAGCATCACCGGCTGGTCGAACAAAAAATCCTCTGCGACACTGCGGCGTTTCCCCCACCCGCGCGCGATGTCCGGGCCGGTCGGAATGATTTTGACTTCGGCTTTAGCGCCAGTCGGTTCGAGCTTCGCCATGGCGTTGGTGGCGGCCACGTGGGCCACATCCTTCAAAATCGCTTGTGGCATCGGCCCCGCGACCAGCTTCTCCGCTTCGGTGGCGGTCGCACGTGGTCTCACTTTGAGGAGAGCGGCGATGACTTCAGCGCGGTTGGTACCGGGGTCCGTCAACGTCACGTCGTAAGTCCGTCCGGTCTGTCCGATCTGCTGGCTGTGGCAGGCGGCGCAGCCGAGCGAACGGTACACATCCAGCCCTTGTCGCGCCTGACCGGGCCGCATCTGCGGATAGAGTTGCGCCGCGTTCACGAGGTTGGTCGTCGGCTGCGCGTTGCCCAGTTGCAACTGCGGCTCGAACACGAGACCGAACCAGGACAGGGTCAGCGCAAAAAATACGCCGAGGAAAATGAGCGGGCCGTGGTTCATCGCGCGGCCTCCGCCATTTGCGGTTTGACCGCGGCCATTATCGCCGGCACGCAACACGCGCGGCAGCATCGGACCAGCAGCCAGCCGAGGTTCGACGCCAGACACACGTTGCCCGCAGCCATCAGCAAATCGCCCAGCGTGCCGACGCGGAAACAAACCAAAGCGCGATTCAACGCGCCGGCGAACGGAACTTCGGGGTCATTCAACGCCAGCCCTTGCAGAATGCCTCCGACGGAAAGTGAACCGACGTAGAACACGAGGCCAAGCGTCGCCAAAGCGAAGTGAGCGCGGGCGAGCCTAGCCGACGGCCATTCGTTTTGGATGAGCAACGGCGGAACAGTTGAGTCCGGGCCGGAGTGAACAAGGTGAAGTGCGTGATCTGGCTGAATTGCGGGAACGCGCTCACGATGGCAAGCGCGCCGGCGAGCAGGTAAGCCACCGCGCCGAACACGACGAACTTTAGCGGCAGGCTTTTTTTCAGTTTGGCCATTGCACCGGTGAAAGTTCTGTTGAGGTTGATCGTGATGGCAATAAGTGGAATGGCCGTCAGCACTGTGAACACCGTGCTCAGGCTCGGCATCCAGGCGGGCACGGGCGCGCCGGAATGGATGCCGCCCCAACCGCCAGACAATGCGAGCGCCCAGAAGGCGAGAATCGCGAGATAGTTGCTGTAAAGCGGGCGCGCAGTCAGCTTGGGCAGGAAGTAGAAAATCGCCGCCAGTCCGATGAACCCCAGCCAAATCTGACTCAGGTTGTTCACATACCACCAGTCCACGACCGCTTGCAGCACGCCGCGGACAGGGAAAAAGATCAGCAACAGATTCGCGGTCGAGTAGATCCACGGAAACCAGAACAGCGCGGCCAAGAGGAACCATTGCGAAACGTAGAGCATCGGCTCGCGCCGATGGTGAAACGTCAGCAGCGCAGGAATGCCGATGATGGCGTAGGCCGCGAACAAAATCGGCGACGCGTAACCCGGCATTTCCAGCCACTCGTAGCCGGTCGTGTCGCCAATCAAAATGCCGAACACGCCGAGCTTAACTCCCACGTTCCAAAGGAGAGCGCCGACCACGATATAACCCGGTTGCACGAGCAAGGTTCGGCCCAGGCGCGCTATCATCCACAACGCGATGCCCAGTGCGGCCTGCGCGGCGAAGCCATAAATCAACGCGTTCATCTGCGCCGGTTGCACGCGTCCGTAGGTGAGCCACGGGCAGTCGGCCAACAGGTTCGGAGCATGAAACTTGAGCGAAGCGATGAGGCCGAAGACGGAAGCGACCACCAACCAGACTGCTGCACAAGCCAACAAAACCATCACCGGCACGCGACAGGAAGCGTCGATGTCCGCGGGCGGAGCCACAGGGCCCGAACCAGGTTCGGGAGAAACCGTGTGCGCTGACGAAGAAGTCGCGATCATCAAGAAAAGGCGTTCAGGATTGCCCCAGCTCCAGGCAGAGATGCCCGGAGGACCTGCAGCCAGGGATGGCTGCGCTACTTAAGCGGCGAAAACGCATCACTCGTAGATGTTCGGCTTCGGCGGCGGCACCGCCGTCGCCTTTTCGACGCGGGAAATCAAATTCGATCGGGCTGCCGCCGGGTTCTGCCACTCCTGCAACGTCAGTTCCATGGCGCGTTGCACCGGCAAACGGACGATGGCTTTGTCTTTGTCCTGCCAATCGTATTCGTTGAGGGCCTTGGCGTCGGCGGCGCGCTGTTCCTGCAGGTTTTTGTAACGCTCTTCAACTCGATGGGCGCCGACTGGTTCAGGCCGCGTGTAATGGCGCATCGCTGCGACCAGCAGCGCGACGATGAGAAACGTGCCCAGGCCGCCGATGGCCAGCGCAGCCGTCCGGGCTTTGTCGATCGGCGATTGATTCTCCGCGGGCGTTTTGCTCATCGGTCACCTCATTCGGTTCGGCATTCGACATTCGACCTTCGATATTTCACTTGGCACCTCCGTGAGAAGCAGCCGCCGCTTTGCCCGCGGAAGCCGGCGGCACGTAAATGTCCAGACCTTCAGCCAGGCGAGGGTCTTTCTGCGGAAACGCCGGGTGTGCGTTCAGGTTTTTCAGGAAGACTTTCGTCAACAGACCGCCGATGAAGGCCAGGCAGCCGAGGTCGAGCCACGCCCAATTGAGGCTGTAACCTTCGGGCCGGCCCGCGGGCAGAATGTTGAATGCGACGTCGAAGAAATGCATCAGCCAGCCCCAGGCGCAAAGCGGAATCATGATGGTCAACTTCAGTTTCCAGTCGATGCGCAGCAGCATCAGAAACGGGAGGAAGAAATGGAAGAAGATGATGATCATGCTGACGTCCCACCACGTGCCTTTTTCGCGCAGCACATACCAGAAGGTTTCCTCCGGAATATTCGCGTTCCAGATGATGAAGTATTGACCGAAACTGATGTAGGCCCAGAACACCGTGAACGCCAGCATCAGCGAACCGATGAAGTAAATCTGCTTTTCCTGCACCACGTCGCGCAAAGGCCCCTGCCGTTTCAAAATCACGGCGATGAGGTAAATCGTCGGCAGCGCGACCCAAACGCTCGCGGCGAAATACCAGACGCCATACATCGTGGAGAACCACTCGTGCTGAAGCGCTTTCATCCACATGATCGCCGCCAGCGTGAGCGTGAGGGCGAACGCGAAAATGAGCCGGTTGGACAAGACAAACCAGATGACGAAACAACCCACTGCGGTGACATAAAACATCGGCATGGTGAACAGCGGCTGCTTGGCGTGCAACGAATGGTCAATCTCGCCGGTTTGGAGTCGGCGCATCCACTCGTAAATCTTCGGCGCGAGCACCGCGATAGGGATGAAAAGCAGGGCCATCACCGGTCCGGCGAGACAAGCCAGGTGTTCGACCAGGCGGCGGATGGGCACGGACCAACTGGCGTCGAACAGGTGATGGACGAGCACCAGAAACAGCGCGCCGAGGCAGAAGCTCAGGTAGAACATGTACGCCGACAGCCAGGAATAACCGAACTGCTGAGCGTCCACGATCCAGCCAATGACCGCGAGCAGGCCCCCTGCCCCGATCAACAGGTTTGGAACCTTGCGCCACCGGGACAAATCCAGCGGCGCGTCTGCGGCAGGTCTGTTATGCGCGCTCATATTTCTATCTGCCACCAAAAGGCTCAAAAACCGTTGCCTTCATCAGTGGTCCTTCATTCTGGTCTTTCATTTGTGCCTTTTGCGCCTTTTCGCGGCGATTAAATCATTTCTTCAATGTCGAACGTAAACCTTCCGGCACGTCGTCGAGCGACGCCAGCCGGCTCCGTTCCAGCGCGCGCACGTAAGCGATGATCGCCCACCGATCCGTAACCGTGACATTCGGACCGTAAGCGCCCATCAGGTTTTTGCCGTAGGTGATCGTGTTGAAAATTTCGCCGTCGGGCATTTTCACGAGGCGCGCGTCATGGAAGTTCGCCATCGCGATCATGCCGTACTTGCCGGTGATGCCCTTGCTGTCGCCGGCTGCGCCGTGGCACGGAGCGCAGTGGATGGTGTAACGCTGCTGGCCGCGCGCGAGCAGTTGTTCGGTCAGCGGAAGCGGAATGCTTTCCACAAAATTGGTTGTGCCGGGAATGCGTCCGGTGTTCACCGGATTATCCTCGAACGGATAAATTTCCCTGCCGTCCACGACGAGCGGTTTGCTGCGCGGTACGGTGCCCTCGACCGGCAGACGCGAGCTGAGCTGGTCGGGGAAAAAGTTGTTGTGTTCTTGCGGACGGAGTTTGGGCTGACGGTCCATGTCCGGAAACAGCTCAATGGGCGGCCGGCGCGATCTCTCGCCCCGGAAACCGGCGATGCTCACGACCACCAGGCAGAGGAGGAGGAAACCTGAAAGGAAGTAGCGCATTATTCCTCCACCACTTCGATGTGCGTGCTGCCGGCCGATTCGAGCAGCTTGCGGGTTTCGGTTTCCGAATATTTCGGATCAACCGTCTCAATCACGATGAAGAATTTGTCGTGGCTCGCGAGCGCGAACCGGCGGTGCTTCAGCAACGGATGATGCAGTCGCGGGAGCCGGTTCAGAAAGAGCATGCCGAGCAGCGCGCCGAAAGAACCGAGCAGGATCGTCAATTCATACGACGGCGGGAAGGCGCTGAACGGGCTGTACATCGGTTTGCCGCCAATCGGGATGGCGTAGTCGTAAGCGTTCATCCACCAGATCATCAGGTAGGAATCAAGCCCATATACCAGAAAAGCACGGACACCGTGAAATAGGTCGAGACAGCGAACACGTCCCATTTCTTGAAGCCGGCGTCGCGGATTGTCTCTGCCGCGTGCATCGTGGCCGCCGGCGTGTCGAATTCAGCAATGATGCCGTAAGTTTTTCCTGCCTCAGCCATGAGTGCGCTCCTTTCCTGGTGTTCGCTGGAACGGCGCTGCCTCGCCGCTCTGTTCCCCCTCACCCTGACCCTCTCCCTCAGGGAGAGAACGCCCCGAACTATGTGCGCGCCTTGCACCCTTGAACCAACCCACGGCCCCCTCACCCCGTCCCTCTCCCCCTCCGAGGGGGAGAGGGTGCCCGAAGGGCGGGAGAGGAGGAGGTTCATGGGCAGGGAACAGCCGCCGCCAGGGGCGTGTTTCACGCACACTGGATTGGCGAACTCCGTCGCGGGCATGGCCCGACGACGGCGGAGGATTCTCCCTCTCCCCAGGGGAGAGGGTCGGGGTGAGGGGGAAGAAACCTCTGCGCGTCAAATCACCGAGGACCCGGTCGAAACCGCCCCCGCCCCGCTCCGCATTCCGCGTTCCGCGTTCCGCGTTCATCTGTGAGGCCCTCCTTCCTTCGCGCCGCCGAGCGGATGATGCGGGTCGGCCTGAGGGGTGACCGCTTTGACTTCGGCAATCGCAATCAGCGGCACGAAGCGGATGAACAACAGGAAGAACGTGAAGAACAATCCGAACGTGCCGAGGTAGGTGCACACGTCCACCCAGGTCGGGCTGTAATAGCTCCAGTTCGACGGCAGAAATTCCCGGTGCAGTGAGGTCACCACGATGACGAACCGTTCGAACCACATCCCGATGTTCACGAAGATGGACAGGATGAAAACAATGAGCATGTTCGTGCGAATGCGCTTAAACCAGAAAAACTGCGGGGTGAGGACATTGCACGAAATCATGATCCAATAAGCCCAGCCGTACGGACCGAAGGCGCGGTTGATGAACGTGAATCGTTCGTACGGATTGCCGCTGTACCAGGCGATGAAAAATTCCATTGCGTAGGCGTAGCCGACGATTGAGCCGGTCGCCAGCGTCACTTTGCACATCAGCTCGACGTGCCGAACGGTGATGACATCTTCCAGTTTGCAAACCTTCCGCAGCGGAATCAGCAGCGTCAGCACCATGCCGAACCCGGAGAAGATGGCGCCAGCGACGAAGTACGGCGGAAAAATCGTCGTGTGCCAGCCGGGCAATTGTGACACCGAAAAGTCCAACGACACGATGGAATGCACCGAGAGCACCAGCGGTGTCGAGAGACCGGCGAGAATCAGGTAAGCCCGCTCATAATTGCTCCAGTGCCGGTTCGAGCCGGTCCAGCCGAGTGCGAACAGGCCGTAGGCGAACTTGCGGAGTTTCGTCCTGGCCCGGTCGCGCATCACCGCGAGGTCAGGAATCAAGCCCATATACCAGAAAAGCACGGACACCGTGAAATAGGTCGAGACAGCGAACACGTCCCACATCAGCGGCGAACGGAACTGCGGCCAGATGCTGTTCGCGTTGGGCAACGGCAACAGCCACCAACCAAACCAGATGCGCCCGATGTGAATGAGCGGGAAAATGCCGGCGCACATGACGGCGAAAATCGTCATCGCTTCGGCCGCGCGGTTGACGGCGGTGCGCCAACGCTGGCGCAGCAGAAAGAGAATCGCCGAAATGAGCGTTCCCGCGTGGCCAATGCCGATCCACCAGACGAAGTTGATGATGGCCCAGCCCCACATGATCGGCTGGCCCAGGCCCCAGATGCCCACGCCCTTGGACATGAGGTAAAGGATCATGACGCCCAGCATGGTCAGCATCAGAACGCTTGGAATGAACGCGTACCACCACCATTTGGGAGTCCTGCCTTCAGCGACTCCCGCGACAGCGTCAGAAATCCAACCGATCGGGCGCCGGTTAGACACCAGCGGTTCACGCGCCAGTTCCGGTGGCGGCGGATGTAGTTTTAGCGGAAAAGCAATGCCTGCTTCAGCCATTAGTCCGCTCCTTTCCCGGCGGATTCAGTTTTACCCGACGCGTGCGGTTCGTCGTGGCCCGCGCCAGGACCGCCTTCATGATGTTCAAACGGATTTCCGTTTTGCTCCGTAAATTCCTTCGTGCTGAGCGGCCATTCCTGGTAATCCGGCATCGCCGGATTTGGATTACGAACACGCGCCAGATACGTCGTGCGTGGTTTGGTCAGCAGAAAATCGAGCACGGTGTAGTCCCGCTCCTGCGCCTTGAGTTTGGAGACGCGGCTCTCCGCATCAGAAATGTCGCCAAACACAATCGCCTCGGCCGGACACGCCTGCTGGCACGCCGTCTGCGGAACTGTTCCTTCCGATTCCTTGAGCTTAATGTCGCCCGAAGGGCCGGCCTTGACCTTCTGCGCGATCTTCGCCTGCTCGATGCGCTGGAGACAGAAGGAGCATTTCTCCATCACACCGCGCATGCGCACCGTCACGTCCGGATTCTTCACCAGCTTGAGCAGTTCCCACTCGTCTGCGGGCCGGTTGCCTTGGTCCGGGTCTTTGAACCAGCGGACCAGGTCCCATTCGCCGTCCGTAGCGTGAGCGAGCGGCGTGTTGTAAACAGGGCCCACGAGTTTGTCGAGCGGGAGTTTGTTGTAATCGAAAAAATTGAAGCGACGGACTTTGTAAGGGCAGTTGTTCGAGCAATAACGCGTGCCGACGCAGCGGTTGTAGGTCATCACGTTCAGCCCTTCCTCGTCATGGCTCGTGGCGTTGACGGGGCAAACGTTCTCGCACGGCGCCGCTTCACAATGCTGGCAAAGCATCGGCTGCGTAATCATCTGCGGGTCTTCCGGACTGCCGGTGAAATAACGGTCAATCCGAATCCAGTGCATCTCGCGGTTCCGCGTCACCTGGTCCTTGCCGACGATCGGCACGTTGTTCTCGCTCTGACAGGCCACCATGCACGCGGAACATCCGACACAGGAGTGCAGGTCAATCGACATGCCCCACTGGTGCAGGCCTTTTCCCTTCAATGTGTCGAATGGATTCGGATAAAGCGGACTGACGACCGGCGGTTTCTCCAGGTCCATCGCCTTGGCGAACCGCGGGTTCTTCTGGAACTGCTCCAGGTTCGCCTCGCGGATGATTGGCCGTCCTTCCATCGCGCCATGGTCCTGCGTGGTGGCCAGCTGATGCGTCCGGCCTGTCGGCGTCAATTTCGCGCCACCGGCGAAATGCAACGCTTTGGTCGTGCGCAAACGATAGGCGTTGTAACCGGAGCCGCGTCCGACGCGACCGGTCTTCTGACGGCCATAACCGAGCGCCAGGCCGACGACATTGTCTGCCTGCCCCGGCTGAACCCACACCGGACCCACGATTTCGCGGCCGTCGAACTCAATCCTGACCAACGGCACATAGAGCTTGTTGTTTTCGTTATTACGAACGTC
>QHOP01000446.1 GCA_003219345.1 Verrucomicrobiota bacterium | reverse complement strand
GAGTGGTCAATTTCGGCATCAACGCGATGACCGCCGCCGTCGATGCGTTGCGCGCGAGCGGCGGTGATGAAGCGCTTGCCCCCCTTCTTTCCCCAACTGCCCATGCGCCAATCCTGCTCCCGGCCTATCTGGATTGCTGGGTGCAGACAAACCCCGTCCCCGCCGCCGATCCCGATGTCGCGCTTTTCCTTCACGGGCCGCAGCGGGAGATGGCCGACGTGCAAGTCTGCTGGCGCGGCGACCTGCCTGAGGTCGCGGACGAAGACGAATGGGCGGACATCCTTAGCCTCTGCCCGCCCACGACAGCGGAATGTCTGCCAGTGCCGCTGCATGTCTTTCGCGATTGGCTGGGTTCGCGCGGTAAATTTGAGGACTCATCAGGCGATGTCGTCGAAATCCAGCAACAGCCCGACAAAAGAGAAAACGAGGAAATGCGCGGCATCGCCGCCCTCGTCTGGCGCGGCCCGGAAGACCGATTTTTCGCTCATCGCGCCGCCGATCTTCGTCCCGGCGACACCATCGTCCTCCGTGTTCAGAGCGGCGGATGGCAGGCGCTGGGACACCTACCCGGCGCTCCCGACGACCCACAAACCACACCCGCCAAGCTGCTGACCTGCGAGGAAGTTCGGCGCGTCGATGTCGCTGAACGAGCAACAGCTTCCGCCCGGCGCCGCGCGATTCTCCGAATCCATCCGACCCTCTGGCCGAAACCGGAAGAGGAAACCCCAGCCGCGACGTTGAGGAAAATGGCGCTGGATTCCGAGAAAGACTGGCCCATTGCGGAAATCAAAGAGCTGCTGGCTCGACTTCTGAGCGACGAGAATCCCGGATGGGCGCTGAGCAGCGACCAACGCGAAGTGATCGAACACATGGTCAAGAATGGAGTGCGCCTCTACGCGGAGCCTTATCCCAGTGACCAAGGCTTCGCCCTCACTGCCCGAGATATCCTTCCGCACCGCGATTCGGATGAAACAAGCGAAACCGGCGATACAGACGCCGAAGCGCTTTTGGAGGCATCCCAACCACAGGAACTTTGCAACCACACACAAGATGTCCTCGCCCGAATTGAAAGCGCTCTCGCTTTGCTGCCCTTGTCCGCGTGGCGCCAGGCGCTGATCGCCGCCACGGCGGTTCATGATTGGGGAAAGGTCGATCTGCGATTTCAAGCCCTGCTGCGCGGCACGACTCCGTTCGCCGCGATGGCCAGCGAGATATTCCTCGCGAAATCCGGCTCCATCCCTTCCTCCGCCGCGGCCCGCAACGCGGCGCGGGAGCGTGCGGAGCTGCCGAAAGGATTCAGACATGAAATGCTCTCGGTCCAAATGGCGGAAAGCCCTGTGGGGGCGACGGCGCTCCCCTCGCATCCCATCCTCCACACACTCGCGCTGCATCTTATCGCCACGCACCACGGCTATGCCCGCCCCTTCGCTCCGCTGCTGGACGACGAAGCTCCGCTCGCCGTCAGCCTGTCCATGAACGGCAAGACCATCGCCGTCACCGGAGTCGAACGCCTCGATCATCCCGCCCACGCGCTGGACTCTGGTATCGCCGAACGCTTCTGGCAGATGAATCGCCACTACGGCTGGTGGGGCATCGCCCTTCTCGAAACGGTCCTCCGCCTCGCCGATCAACCCGCTAGTGCCAACCCGCAAGCCACCGCGAAACCATGAGGACTTCATCCACCGAATTAACCCTCTCGGCATTGCAAGGTTCCAGCCTGCTCGGATTCCTGGCCTCACTGGGTGCTTTCCGCACACTCGCCATGCTGCCTGAAGCGGGCGATGTCCGTATGCGCTGGATTGCCGGAGGGGGCTCGTATTGCCCCGTGCTCCGGCTGCCCTCTCCAGCCGATCACGAGGTGGTCGTCGAAAAACTTCACGCCGCATTGCGCGGTCTCGCTGGCCACTATGTGATCACCTTGGAGAAGGACTTGAAGATTCCTCGTGGTGTCTTTCGCAAACTCGCCGCCAAGGCAGCCGATGACTTTCTCACTCACACTGACCCGAGCGCCGCGAGCATGGTCGCTGCGTTTGGCTGCGACGCGGTGGGCAACGAAGACGGCACGATCGAAGACACCGCGTTTCGGACAATGAGCGGCGCAGACCGAAATTCTAGCCCTACCATGCGGTGGGCTGCGGAGGTTGACCGTCGCTACGCCTTGCGATGGGATGAGCCATCGAAAGACCCTGTCCGCACCGTGCGCGGGGCAAACCTGCTAGCCATCGCCGCGTTACCGTTTTATCCGGTCGTCCCCACTTCCAGCACTACGGTGGCCACCACTGGCTTCGCCGGTCGAGGCAGCCGTGACACCTTCGTCACATGGCCGATCTGGACAGGATGGCTGGCGCTGGATGCTGCACGTTCGCTCTTTGGCCTTAAGGAGCTTCAGGGGCGAAGCGAAACTTCTATAAAGTTCCTTGAGATGTTGGGCGTAGCTGCAACCTATCGAAGCCAACGAATCACTCTGGGAAAGTATAGGAATTTTACCCCGGCGGCCGCCATGTGAACGCTCAGTCGCATTCAACCGCACCAATCAAAATGAATGCATTATGAGCGATAACCCATGCTATGAGAGCGCTACCTCCACCGCGTCTCACCGGACAACCGGCAGTGCGGCCGTGTTCCGTTCCGCGTCGCCATGCGCGATGAACGGGGTCCCGGCATGGCATGGCTCCTGCGCCGCGTGAGGTGTTTTATGGACGAGAAAAAACCAATTCCATCCGAGCCGCGTTCGACAGAACCGGAAACACCAACTGTGTCGAGAGGTATTTCGCCTGGAGCAGACGGCGCGAGATCAGGCGGCCCTGCAAAGCGGGGTCAGCCGCGTCAGGTGACGACCGAACCGCAGCGCGTCGAAATTGTGCTGCGAGTTGTGCCAGCCGAGCCGCAGCAAAACGAACCGGTGAAACCTGTGGCTGAAGTCGCAACAGAACCGCCCCCTGTCCCGCCGGCGGCGACCGAACCCGGTGCGACTGGTCCGGTGGGGGAGGGAAAAATTGAGCGTCGAGAAGCCGAGCCGCAGCAGATTCCGGCACGGATGCTGAACGAGTTCGTGTATTGCCAGCGACTGTTTTACTACGAATTCGTTGAGGGCGTTTTTGTTGAAAGCGCAGATACGATACGCGGCGGTGCCCTTCACCAGCGCGTTGACTCCGGCACTGGCGCTCTGCCCAAGGCGAAGCGAAAGGCGGAAGCGGATAAACCGAAAACAGAAGAAAAAACAGCGGATGCTGAATCCGCGAGCAAAGATTCAGAGACGCAAAACGCGGAACCAGAAACGATTCATTCGCGTTCCGTGCAGATGGGTTCCGAGCGCTTGGGCGTCGTCGCCAAGATGGACCTGGTCGAGACGAAGGCGGAGAAGGAGGATTTGTTCACGGCGTTGGAGGTCTGTCCGGTCGACTACAAGGCGGGCGCGCCCAGAGAGGGAGAGGAAGCCAATGAACTGTGGGACACGGATAAAATGCAGCTTGGGTTGCAAGCGTTGATCCTGCGCGACAACGGTTACACTTGTAACGAGGGCATTATCTACTACCGAACCACGAAGCAGCGCGTTCGTCTATCCATCACTCCCGAACTGGAGAATTGGATCCTGCAAAACATTGCCGAAGCCAAGCGGGTTATTACCGGACCAATTCCCGCACCGCTGGTTCATTCTCCGAAGTGCGTGCGTTGTTCGCTCGCACCAGTCTGCCTGCCGGACGAAACGCGGATGCTGGCGCAAACCACGTTAAGGGCTGACGTGAGTGCCGGGGAGAAAGCGGGCACACCGGCAACAGAGTCCGAAGACTCAAAACAAGTGGCGGGAGAGCCGCCGCGAAGATTGATTGCCGCGCGGGACGAGACTCGTGCGCTGTATCTGAACACTCCGGGTTATCGCGTGGGATGTAAGGACGAGGTGTTGGTTGTCAAAGAAAAGGACCTGCTCATTGAAGAAGTGCGAATGCGGGATGTCTCGCATGTGGCGTTGTTCGGCAACATCCAAATCTCGACACAGGCCATTCAATCTCTCTGCGAACAGGAAGTTCCGGTCACTTACTTTTCAATGGGCGGATGGTTTTACGGAATTACTCGCGGTCACGGGATGAAGAACGTGTTTCTGCGCATGGAACAGTTCCGCTTGGCGCGCGACGAAGCGATGTGTCTGTCACTCGCGCAGCAATTTGTGCATGGAAAGATTCGCAACCATCGCACGTTGCTGATGCGAAACCATCTGGAGCCGCCAGAGTCGATCATCGCCAAACTCAAGCGCGCGTCAGAGGATGCGCTGGGAGCCGGTTCAATTGAGGAACTGTTGGGGATTGAGGGGGCAGCCGCGAGCCAGTATTTCCAGCAGTTCAGCGGCATGGTGAAGATCGCGGACGAGTTGGCTGCTCCAGCGGAGCAGCGTTCAGCGAACGACACGAAGCAGCTCGCGTTCAACTTCAACTTCGCCAACCGCAACCGCCGTCCGCCCACCGATCCGGTGAACGCGATGCTTTCATTGGCTTACAGCATGTTGACCAAAGATTGCACGCTCGCGGCATTGGCAGTTGGGTTCGATCCTTACGTCGGGTTCTATCACCAGCCGCGTTTCGGGCGGCCTGCGTTGGGCTTGGATTTAATGGAGGAATTCCGGCCGTTGGTCGCGGAGTCCACGGTCTTGAGTTGCATCAACAATCGCGTTGTCACGGAAAAGGATTTCGTCCGCGCTGGCCAGGCGGTGAATCTCAACGCACCCGGACGCAAACGCTTCTTCCAGACGTATGAGCAGCGCATGAGTTCGCTTATCACGCATCCGCTGTTCGACTACAAAGTCAGCTATCGCCGGGCGCTGGAGCTGCAGGCGCGGTTGTTGGCGAAAACGCTGACGGGAGAGATCGCTGAATACATTCCGTTGATGACGAGGTGACCGATGCGCACGACCTACATTGTTTGCTACGACATCGCCAACGACAAGCGACTCCGAAAGGTGTTCAAGACGTGCGGCAATTTCGGCGACCACCTGCAATTCTCGGTTTTTGAGTGCGACCTGAATCCGTCGGAAAAGATTGAATTGGAAAGTGAATTGAGCGACATCATCAATCACGATGAAGATCAGGTAATTTTTGTCGCGCTGGGGCCGGCGGAAGGTCGGGGCGACCGGGTGATTACCGCGCTCGGCTTGCCCTACACGAAGCTGGATGCCCCGTGTTATGTGGTTTGAGGCGTTACGATCTTTGACAATTTAACCCGCGAGCGGTGACGTGGTGGACAAAACCCGGCCTGCGCTCGCACAATGCAACTTCAACTATGAGAGAGACAAGTGAACGACAAAGCCGAGGGAATTGCGGAAGTATCGTCGCAAACAGCCAGGCGGTCGCAACGAAGACGTTGCGCTCCTGCCTTGCAGGAGCTAACAGAAAGACTGATTCCGCGCCCGCGCGGGCGCGGCCCCGTTGAAGCTTCGCAAGTTATTCCCCACGCGCTTCCTCGGCAAACGATTCCGCGCCCGCGCGGGCGCGGCCCCGTTGAAGCAGAGCAATTACGACCGTCTTGGGAGATTGACCTGGAT
>QHOP01000445.1 GCA_003219345.1 Verrucomicrobiota bacterium | reverse complement strand
CGCTGGCATCAGCCGTGATGAACGGCAGATTGATTTCGTAAACCTGGGCACTCGACAAGGCGATTTTTGCCTTCTCTGCCTCTTCCTTGATGCGTTGGAGCGCGTCTGCCTGCTTGCGCAAATCCATGCCATGCTCCTTCTTGAACTCATCAAGGATCCAATCCATGATGCGGTTGTCCCAGTCATCGCCGCCGAGGTGCGTGTCGCCGTTCGTGGCTTTGACCTCAAAGACGCCGTCGCCTATTTCGAGCACTGAAATGTCGAACGTGCCGCCACCGAGATCGTACACGGCGATTTTCTCGTCCTTCTTCTTGTCCAACCCGTAAGCCAGGGACGCCGCGGTCGGCTCGTTAATGATGCGCAAGACTTCCAAACCGGCGATGCGGCCGGCGTCTTTGGTAGCCTGGCGCTGCGAATCGTTGAAGTAAGCCGGAACGGTGATGACCGCTTGAGTGATTTTTTCGCCGAGACGCATTTCGGCATCGGTCTTGAGCTTGGCCAGAATCATCGCCGAAATTTCCGGAGGACTGAATTGTTTCGGTTTGCCGTCCACTTCCACCTCCACAGCGGCGTCGCCATTGGTTGCGCGGACGACCTTGTACGGGACGCGCTTGATCTCTTCCTGAACCTCGTCGTACTTGCGACCCATGAAACGCTTGATGGAGTAAATCGTATTGCGGGGATTGGTCACCGCTTGGCGCTTGGCAGCCTCGCCGACCAGCCGTTCGCCACTCTTCGTGAAAGCGACGACGGAAGGTGTGGTGCGCTTGCCTTCTGAGTTTTCGAGAACGACTGGCTCTCCGCCCTCCATGATGGCCATACACGAGTTCGTTGTTCCCAAATCAATTCCTAAAACTTTAGCCATAAAAAACCTCGTTCTAACTGAATTGAAGCCTCACTAGCAGCGGCGGTGCCAATGACACGGTCTTTGTCTCAACACATTGGCAAGGAGCGAATTGAGACGAAAACACCCATCAAGCCCAAAGCCTAGACGGTGCGCCACATGGGCCACGCTGTCACAGCGTTTTCTGAATTGGCACAGGCAGGTGTGGCACAAGTAACGAGTGTGCCAGGCTCAGTCTTTCGCCAACCTACCACGCGCTCGCAGAAAATGGATTCCCGAAATCTGAACGCCGCAACGACCGGGGCGTTCCGCAGAAAATCAACAACAAACCAGAACCGATTATGGCAGAAAAAATTGGATTCGTTGGAGTCGGCCGGATGGGCGCGAACATGGCGCGCCGTCTAAGCGAGGTTGGTTATCCGGTGGTTGCAGTTTACGATGTGCGCCGCGAGGCGGCCCAGTCGCTCGCGCAGGAGTCTGGCGGCGAAGCCTGCTCGACGCTCGCACGGGTGACGGCGTTGTCGGATGTCGTGCTCACGGTGGTCACCGACGACACCGCGATGCGGAGAATTTACGCGGACAAGAAAGACAACCTGTTAAGAAACGCGGCAGGGAAAGTCTTCATCAATTGCGCGACCATCACGCCCAAAGTTCACGTCGAGGTTGAGAAGCTGGCGAAGAAGGCCGGCGCAGAATCACTCGAAGCCTGCATGGCCTCCAGTATCACGCAAGCCCGCCAAGGCACACTTTACCTGATGTGCGGCGGCGGGGAGAGCACGTTTGAGAAGGTGAAATCGATTCTGACGAAGCTGAGCAATGACGGCCAATTTCTTCGTTACATCGGTCCGGCCGGCAAAGCGGCGCAAGTCAAAGCGCTGGTCAACATGGTCATGAACATCAACACCGCTGGCCTGGCGGAAGGCCTCGGCCTCGGCGCGGCGCTCGGTCTTGACCTTAAGATGCTGATGGAAATTTTCTCGCAGACCGGGGCGGCTTCGCGCGTGCTGCAGACCGACGGCGAGGACATGCAGAACCGCGAGCATTCCTGCTTTTTCTCCGCCGCCCACGCAGCCAAGGATTCACGTATCGCGCTGAACCTGGCGAAAGAGAGGAAGCTCGCCCTCCCGCTGGCGGCAGCCACGTTCAAACAGTATTCGAAGATGGTGAAGATTGGCCTCGGTGAACTCGACAAGTCAGGCATCGCTGAGCTGACCTTCAAAGGCCGCGGCGGGAAAGGACAGAAGAAGTAGCAATCGTCGGAGTTGGTATTTTGGACGCGTCGCCCGGCGCGTTGAAAATTCAGCCGAGGCGCGGCTTTGACAATGGCTTCTCAAGACGCTACTGGTCGATCGTGAGCGAGGGTCAAAAAGCGTTGGAATCGGTCGCGCACGCCGAGTCCGTTGAGGCGATCGGCACCGAAGTTTCCGAGTAAGGCGCCGCCAAAGGCTGAACTCAATGTTGTCCCACAAAATCAAAAAGGACTGGAAAGAGCGGTTGAAAGCCGCGATGCCGTTCGGTTTGGGGCAGGTGAAGCCGAAACATTTCCGGGATATGGCCAAAGTGACGTGGAAAAACCGAGATAATCTCGGTTACGCCTGGAAAGTTTTGAGCCGGGGAGTTTGTGACGGATGCGCTCTCGGCGTCGCCGGTTTCCATGACTGGACCGTCAAAGGCGTTCACCTTTGTATGACGCGATTGAATCTGCTCCGGCTGAATACGATGCCGGAGCTGGACGTGCGGTCGCTGGAAGACGTTTCCAGATTGGCATCCCTCGACAACGCCCGGTTGCGCGAACTAGGACGCTTGCCGTATCCGATGTTGCGCGAAAAGGGCGCAAAAGGTTTCTGTCGCATCCCGTGGGATGAAGCATATCAACGCATCGCCAAGAAAATCCGCGCCACTGATCCCAAGCGTTGGGCGATGTTCGTCACTTCACGCGGCGTGACGAACGAAGTTTATTACATGGCCCAGAAAGTCGCGCGTTTCCTCGGCACCAACAACGTCGATAACGCCGCCCGCCTTTGCCATGCGCCGAGCACCGCCGCGATGAAACATGCCGTCGGGGTCGCCGCGACCACCTGCAGTTACACGGATTGGTGGGGCACGGATCTGATCGTTTTCTTCGGCGCAAACCCGGCGAACGACCAACCGGTCACAACGAAGTATCTGCATGAAGCGAAAAAGCTCGGGGCCAAAGTCGCGCTCGTGAACCCCTATCTTGAGCCAGGCATGAAGCGTTATTGGGTGCCGTCCACATTCGGCAGCGCGCTATTCGGCACGGACATCGCGGATTACTGGTTCCCCGTTTCGCAAGGCGGCGACATCGCCTTCCTGTACGGCGTTTTGAAGATTCTCATCACGAACGGGTGGGTTGACGAAAACTTTGTTGGCAATCACACCGTTGGCCTGGACGAACTCAAATCTCAAATTTCAAATCTGCGATTCGCTGAACTGGAGGCGCGATGCGGCCTCGAGCGCGCGGCCATGCAGGAATTCGCCGAACTGATTCGCGACGCCAAAACCGCCGTGCTCGTGTGGAGCATGGGCATCACGCAACACGCCTTTGGCGGGGACGCGGTGCAAATGATTTTGAATCTCGGCCTCACTAAAGGTTATGTCGGCCGCGATAAGTGCGGTCTGATGCCGATTCGTGGGCACTCCTCCGTGCAAGGCGGCGCCGAGATGGGCGCTTACGCGACGGTTTTCCCCGGCGGCAAACCGATCAACGCACAAAACGCCGCCGCGCTCTCCACCCTCTACGGGTTTCCCGTGCCGGACTGGGTGGGCCTCACCGCGCCGCACATGATCGACGCGTGCGCGCGCGGCGAGCTCGATCTGCTCTACTGTCTTGGGGGAAACTTTCTCCGCACGTTGCCGGAGCCGGATTACGTCCGCCAGGCGCTGGCCAAAGTGCCGATGCGCGTGCATCAGGACATCATCCTCACGGATCAGATGTTGATCGAGCCGAATGAGGAAGCGATCCTGCTTCCAGCCAAGACGCGCTATGAACAGGATGACGGCGGCACCGAGACGAGCACCGAGCGCCGCGTCATGTTCAGCCCCGAAATTCCCCGCCACATCGGCGAAACGAAAGCGGAGTGGAAAATTCTGCGTCAACTTGCTGCCGCCGTTCATCCCGAACGCGCGCATTTGCTCGGCTGCGAAACCGGCTGGAAAATGCGCGAAGAAATTGCCCGTGTGATTCCATTCTACGACGGCATTCAAAACCTGCACGACACCGGTGACGCTTTTCAATACGGCGGCCCGCATCTCTGCGCGGACTGGAAATTTCCCACACCCGACGGCAAAGCCCATTTCCGCGCCGTGCCGTTACCCAACCCCATGCCCTCGCCGGGAGGGGGGCGAGGGCCGGGTTCAGGGGATGGAGCCACGCCTTCGCCGCGCGAATTTTCCGTTTCCACCCGCCGCGGCAAACAATTCAACACGCTGGTTTATGCCGAAATTGACCCGCTCAACGGGGCACCGCGCGATGCCGTGCTGATGAACCCCGAAGACGCCGCGACCCTTCACGTCGTCCCCAATGATGGTGTGATTTTGAAGAATGACCTGGGCAGTTTCTCAGGCCGCGTCTTTCTTGCGCCGATTGCTCGCGGCAACCTGCAAATTCATTGGCCCGAAGGCAACGTCATCATCCGCCGCGGCGTGACCGATCCCGGCGGCGGTGTTCCGGATTACTACGCGCGAGTGAGGGTGGAGAAGCTGGCGGAAAGTTAGAAGGCCAAGATGAATCCAATCTTTGGCGCTTTGCTTCTCATCCTGCTGCCGAGCATTGCGACGTGGGCTTATTTGTTCTCTGCGATGCAGCAAGGACGGTTCAGCTTCTCCCACTAACATTGCTTGACGATAGAGATCCAACAGATTGTGAGCTGGAAAGCCGGCACGCGGCCGGCGCGGCGTCGCGACGCGTTGGCCGTGGAGGAGCCGCTGGAAATCCGCGTACGCGGGCGCAGCATCGCTGTAACGATGCGGACACCGGGGCGTGACGATGAACTTGCCGCCGGTTTTTTGTTGTCGGAAGGACTGATTCGACAGCGGAGTGATGTCGTCGAAATCGCGCATTGCCGACGTGGCGAAACGGCGAATTACCAGAACACGCTGAACGTTTTTCTTTCGCCGGCAGTGGACGTGAACTTTGAGCAACTCACGCGGCATGTTTTTGCATCGTCGAGCTGCGGATTGTGCGGCAAAGCGTCGATTGAAGCCGTGCACCAGCATTTTCCGCCCGTGGAACCGCAGGCTGCCGTTTCATCGCGAACGTTGCTCGCTTTGCCAAAGCGGCTGCGCTCCGCCCAGAAGACGTTCGAGCAAACCGGCGGTTTGCACGCGGCGGCAATTTTTGACGAGGACGGCAGGCTGGTCGTCCTGCGTGAAGATGTCGGACGGCACAACGCGGTGGACAAGGTCGTCGGCCACGGATTTCTGCGGAACCACCTGCCGTTTGACCGGCAGGTGCTGAT